>CAYWXQ010000010.1:0-25728 GCA_964462475.1 uncultured Rhodobacterales bacterium
TGGTGGCCGATATGCTGGGGATCGACGAAAGCATGATCGACATCGTGCATGGCGATACCTCGAAAATCCCGATGGGCATGGGCACCTATGGCTCGCGCTCGCTGGCGGTTGGCGGCTCGGCGATCGTGAAAGCCACCGAAAAGGTGATCGCCAAGGCCAAAAAGATCGCGGCCCACCTGCTGGAAGCCGGCGAGGCCGATATCGAGCTGGCTAACGGGCAGTTCACCGTCGCCGGCACCGATAAATCGGTAGCGTGGGGCGATGTAACGCTGGCGGCCTATGTGCCCCATAACTACCCGCTAGAAGACCTGGAACCGGGCTTGGAGGAAACCGCCTTTTATGACCCCAGCAACTTCACCTACCCCGCTGGCGCCTATGCCTGCGAGGTCGAGGTTGACGAAGCCACCGGTAAGGTCACTGTCGAGCGCTTTGCCGCTGCCGATGATTTTGGCAATGTTATCAACCCGATGATCGTTGACGGTCAGGTCCATGGCGGTATTGGTCAGGGCATTGGCCAAGCGCTGCTGGAACATGCGGTTTATGATAGCGACGGGCAGTTGCTTAGCGGCTCCTATATGGATTACGCCATGCCGCGCGCCTCTGACCTGCCAAATTATGTGGTTGACCATAGCTGCCAAACCCCCTGCACCCATAACCCGCTTGGCGTTAAAGGCTGCGGCGAAGCGGGGGCGATTGGCTCGCCGCCTGCGGTGGTCAATGCGGTGGTCGATGCGCTGGCCGATCTGGGGGTTACCCATATCGACATGCCGCTATCACCCAACCGTGTCTGGTCTGCCATTCAAGCCGCGAAATAAGGAGAGCGACTATGTATAATTTTGAGTTCGAAAAACCCTCCACCGTGGCCGAGGCCGTGGCAGCATTGGCCTCGGAAGATGCCCAGGCACTGGGCGGTGGGCAAACCCTGATCCCGACCATAAAGCAGCGGCTGGCCAGCCCCACCAAACTGGTCAGCCTGACCGGTATTGCCGATATGGTCGGGGTATCTGAAGACGGCAACGTGGTCACTATCGGCGGGGCCACCACCCACGCAGCGGTGGCGGCAGCGGGGCTTGGGGCGATATCAACCCTCGCGGGCTGTATCGGCGACCCTGCGGTGCGCAATCGCGGCACCATTGGCGGCTCGCTTGCCAATAACGACCCCTCTGCCGACTACCCCGCCGCCGCGCTGGCGCTGGGGGCAACCATCATCACCAACAGCCGCGAAATCGCGGCGGATGATTTTTTTGACGGCATGTTCACCACCACCCTGAACGAGGGCGAGATCATCACAGCGGTAAGGTTCACCAAACCCGATACCGCCTGCTATCAAAAGTTTGACCAACCCGCCTCGCGCTTTGCGCTCACCGGTGTGTTTGTTGCCAAAACCTCTGATAACGTGCGGGTCGCGGTCACCGGCGCCTCAGAAGAAGGCGTATACCGCTGGAGCGCCGCCGAACAAGCGCTAACCGCCGATTTCAGCGCCACCGCGCTGGACGGGCTGAGCGTCTCAGCCGATGGTATGATCGCCGATTTGCACGGCAGTGCAGAATACCGCGCCAATCTGGTAAAAGTGCTAACAGCCCGCGCCGTCGCAGACTGCTAAACAACAACCCCCTCACCCTTCGGGGTGGGGGCATAGCCCACAGCCCTGCCAATATTCGCTCTTTTCAAAATACTCTGGGGTGAATTCGCTTGCGAAGAGGGGCAACGCCCCTGCCGAGGCGCAGCCGAGGCCACGCCCAACGGGAGGGCTAGATTTGCCCGCAAATCGTGGCCCGACGGGCGGGAGAATTTCGTTGATGTTTTCGCCAAGTTCAAACCCGCAACCCGGCCAGTGGTGCCTTTGCTTCGGGGTGGGGCAGTCGACCCGCAGGGAATGGTTGAATACCGAAGCAGGCGGGATTGGATGGGTAGATGAAATTGAAAAAAATGGTTTTTGTAGTGGGCGGTGGCCTTTGGTGGGCATGCTTGGGACCTGGGGCACCATGGGGATTTGATGTTTCTCGGTCGCCCCATGCGCCGCCGCCGCTAAACGGTTTTCGGCTAGCATTCGGTGTTTCACTTCGGCCCCCGTTCAGGCGATTGCTCAAAAATTAAATCGCGGCTTGTTGGAGGGGAAAAACTGGCGTTTAATGGCCATAACTCAGGCTGGCGGAAATATATGAAAACCGATAACAAAATGCGGCTCTTGGTTAGCCGGTCATTTCTTGAAACAGGCGCGGATCTGCCGCTGGCAGTGCTTGATATAACGCCTTGGCTGGCAACAAAAAACCCCGTTTGGCAAGGGGCATTGCCGCTGGCAGTGTTATTAGATTCCCGCGACAATGCCACCTATGGGCACTGCGCGTTATCAGCCGTTTTCGCGCCGCAATCCGTGCCGGTTATATTGGGTGGGTCGCAAGCCGGCCTGCATGATACCGCCTTAAAAGCTGTGCTGGCACATTTGGGTGTTTTGCAATCAGAAAATACCGCGCTACGCAGCGAAAACGCCTCGCTGCGTAGCGATTTCATGCAGCTTCAGCAAACTTTCACGACAACCGAGGATTTTCTCTATGCCGCTTTTGCGCCGCAATTCACCTGTGTGCGCACATGGCCACCAACCGGCGAGACCAGCCAGGGCGGGCACGTTCGCCAGCGCTTGCCGGTGGGGTCAACCGGGCTGGTGGCGGTCGATATCTGGGCGATGGGCAAGGGCGTGGCCAAATTGCGTTTTTGCCGCGATACCGGCGCCGATTTCGGGCCCGGGCTTGCGCTGCAGGCAACCGGTGCAGGCTGGGTGCGGACGCCGCTGCCGCTACCGCTGACCGGCTTGGCCGAAGACGTGTTTATCGAGGTCAAAAGCGATTTTGCGCTTGGGTTAAGCCTGCGAACCCCGGTTACAGCCCTGCATGCGACCGGCGCAAATGCCCCGCTGGCGCTGCGGGTCTGGAAGGGCCTGCCCGGGGTGCGCCTGCCCGATATGGGCACCGATAAACCGCGCCACATCCTGCCCGCCTCGGCCCTGCCCGACCCCGAGATCAAAACCGGTAGTGTCACGCGCCTGCGCGGCCGAGAGGCGTTCTCGCTGCATCCGGCCCATGATGGCCGGCTCGACATGGTGTTCCGGGGGGTTAACGTGCCGACGCCGGCCAATATTGCGCTATATGCACAGAATTTCGGGCCTGAAACGGTTACGCTAACGCTGGCGCTGGCCGACGATGCCCCGAGCCGCGATGTTTACCTTCAACCCGAAACCCACGGCCAGTGCGACCTTGATATCGCCACCCCCGGCCCGGTTGACCTTTATGTCAAGCTGCGGTCGCCCCTGGCAATGGCCAGCGTGTTTATCCGCGGGCTCGAAATTGTCGAGGTGGCCGGCTAGATGGCAAAGATCGCGATCATCATTCCGGTCTGGCACCATCCGGCGCTGGTTGACGAGGCGGTGCTGTCATGCCTTAAGCAAACCGGCGCACCCGATTTTCGCATTATTGTGGTCAATGACGGCTGCGATCTGCGCCAGACCCGCCACAGCCTAGAGGGCTGGCACGCCGCCCACCCCGATAAAATAACCCTGTTGAGCCAGCCCAATCTAGGGCTGAGCGCGGCGCGCAATACCGGCATCGAGGCCGCATTGCGCGACCCTGAAACCGAGGCGGTCTTCTTTTTGGATGCCGATAACCGGCTCGACCCCCACGCGGTGGCGCTGTTTGAAAAGCTGCTGAAATCCGCACCGGAAACGGGCTGGTTTTACCCGCAGCTTGATCGCTTCGGCATGGAGGCCAACCTCGGTAACGGCGGCAGCTGGGCGCTATCGCAACTGGCCTCGGTAAACTTTTCCGACGCGGGCAGCCTTGTGCGCCGCGCGGTGTTTGACAGCGGCCTGCGCTTTGACACCGGCTTTCGCAGCGGCTTTGAGGATTGGGATTTCTGGCTTGGGGCGGTTAAGCACGGTTTTATCGGCAGCCCGGTTTCGACCGCGTTTTTCCGCTACCGCAAACGCCCTGAATCTATGGTTTCAGCCGCAATGCACAAAGATGCGTTGCTACGCGGCCAGTTGCGCGAAAAACATAAATGGCTATATGCCACCGACCGGCTGCCCGAGGCATGGGGGCAGGAGTTTCCACGGTTTGCGCTTGTGGGCAGCGATGGTATGCACGCGGTCGGCTCGGACCCACAAGCCGCCACCCGCCTGACCGCCGCGGATATGGTTGCCGAGATTTTCAACCAGCGCGCCAATCCCGGTGAAAGCCGGTTTCCGCCCATGCTTGTTTTTTACACCCCCGAAGCGCTGGCCGATCTGCGCCGCGCCAAGCTGCTGGATAGCTGCTTTTACCAGCTCGAGGGCGGATTGCGGCGCAGCCCGGTTGTTGGCCTGACCCTGCGCCAAGGCCCGCTGATGGTGCGGGCGGGCCCGAAAACCGTTGATAAAACCGGTGAAATGCTGGCGGAATGTGACCTGATTGCGCTATCATTGCACCACCTGAACGCCGCGCTTGATCGCGGCGACCTTGAGGCCATTACCGGCTATTTGCTCGACAATCTGCCGCTGTTGCCGCTGCGCGTGCAAATTCCGGCACCGTCGCCGCGCAATGCCGGCCCGCTAGACCCCATGCTGGCGCTGACCAGCGCCTTGATCGCCCATCCATTGTTACAAACGCCGCCCGCGCAACACGCCAACTGGCGCGGCCAGATCTATGCGGCGGTTACGCGCGATGTCGCCGATAACAACGCCGGCGGTCGCCCGGCGCTGGCGGCAAAACCCCCGGGGCAGCAGGTGGGGTTCGTCATTCAGGTGTTTCACTTTGGCGGCAGCGAAAAATGCCTTGTGGCGCTGGCACGCGCGCTTGATACCCAAGGGGTGCAGTGCCATTTGTTCATTTATGGCGACGACCAGATCAGCGCCGCCGACTGGATGTTTGAGCCGTTCAAAAAGATCTGGGTGTTGCGTGATCCGGCGCTGAAAGACTGGAGCGCGGCGCGCTATTTGGGCACCGGCGGCGCGGGCCACCCGGGGGATACCTTGTTGGGCGATGCGCTTGGCCCGCTGGGCCAGATGGATGTGGTGGTTAATTGCAGTGCGGGGGTGCTTGGCCACGGGCTGGCCGGCCTGCGCCAGCGCGGCGTAAAACTGGCTGCATGGGAACACCTGACCGAGCAAACCCCCTATGGTCGCCCGATCGGCAGCCCCTATCTTTCGCTGGCATCAGAGGCCGGTTATGACCGGATATTAACTTGCTCGACCCAGCTTGCCACAACGCTGGCGGCGCACGGCGTGCCGCGCGCCAAGCTGCTGCCCCTGCCCAACGGCCCCGGATACGCGGCCACAGATAGCGCAGAAAGGCCGGCCCATAACGGCCGCCTTCGGGTCGGGTTTCTGGGCCGGTTTGACCCGCAAAAACAGGTGGGCCGGTTTATCGAGGTCGCCGAAACCCTGCGCGACCGGTTTGATTTTTCGGTCGTTGGCGGCGCGGTTCTGGGCACCGCACCGGCGTTTCCCGACTGGCTGCCGGTGGCGCCGCCAATCAAAAGCCGTGCCGGGTTGGACGGGTTTTATGCCGCGGTCGATATTTTGCTTATGCCCTCACGCGACGAGGGCCTGCCGCTGACATTGCTGGAGGCCCAGCGCGCCGGTGTGGTGGTGCTGGCCACAGATGTGGGCGCGGTGGCCGAGGCCATTACCGATGGCGAAACCGGGTTTTTGCTGCGGCCTGAATCGGTGGTGGCCGATGCAATCGCCACGCTTGAGCGGCTGCACACAGACCCTGCCTTGCTGGCCAGGATCGCCCGAAACGCCGCTGGCAAGCCCGACCGCTGGCAGCAAAACGCCGCCCTTTTCATCGAATCGCTGCTTGGGGCCTGAATAGAGTAAATCCTTGCTTGCATCGAGAGCCCACAAGCGCTATCCAACCGCTGCACTCAAGGGGTTTAGCTCAGTTGGTAGAGCGACGGTCTCCAAAACCGTAGGTCAAGAGTTCGAGCCTCTTAGCCCCTGCCAGTGTATTCACTAAAATCAACAGCTTAGCGAAAAAATTGACGCAGAGAATCCTGCAAAACAGGCTTACACAGCCCCTATCCACGTTCACATATGTAGGGCGCTAGAGCCGAACATTGGCAAATCACCAGATTTTGGGCGGGTCCCCCCCCTGAAAGAGGCGGTGACGGAGCCAACCGGTCACAGCAACACATCATATATTCCAAATTATATGGAGGAACGGTGTGTGCGGAAATCAGTGTTTATGGACGCCAAGAATGGACGGATTGCCCTAACTGTATATTCCCGGTTGGTGACAGCTAGGGGCTAATTGCGAACCGTTGTGGAAGTATTGAACGGTGTCGGGCCATTTCGCAATATGCGAACAAATTTACAGATTAAATTCTCGAAATGATAAAAACTGATGGACCGGACGTTGCCAAGACGATAACTATAAGGTATTGTATCTGGCACCACTACCATCTAGCCGCGAGTGTCAGCGCTTCTGTATATGAATGAGTAAATTGGTCCATGCTTCACCCCCAAAGGCGCATGCCGACAATGACAATATCCAAAGAACTACCGGACGAGCTGCCAGGCGGCATAGAAAAACCCGGGGATGCGACCCCAAGGTCGATCTATCGGGCCGGTCGAAATTTTGAGAAAAAAGAGGCGGAATTGCCAGAAAACCGGCCAGCCCCAAAACCGGCCAGCCCCCATGCGCAAGCCTCCAGAAGCCCTCTCCAGTTTGAAAGCGGATTTCACGGTGTATGATTTTCTTACAGAACTTTCCCGCACGACCAAGCGAGCCATCTTTTTCTTTTCGGATTTTCTGTTGTTACAGGTTAGTCTTTACGCCGCTTATGCCCTGCGATTTGGAACACCATACCTAAATGGCCATTTTGGCGGTGGCTGGGTTCTATTTTTGCTTCTCGGGTTCGTATATATTCCGCTGGTATTAGCGCTACGCTTACCTAGCATTAAGCTGGATGCCTTTGAAAACAGCGCAATTATCCGGATTGGAAGCTATGCATTCGGGATGGCCCTGGCCGCGATGGCGCTGAGCTATGTGTTTGCCCTTGGCACGCCAAGATCTGTGCCGCTTATTTTTGGGGGTGCGCTTTTTGTGGGCTCGACCGGCCTGCGCTTGCTGGCGCAGTTTTACCTGCAAAGACTGCATTGGAGCGGACCGCGCGCAATTCCGGTTGCGGTTTATGGCGCGGGCGCTGCCGGTATACAGCTTGTATCCGCGCTTCGTCAATCGCGAGAAGTCAGGCCGATCGTCTTTATCGATGACAATTCGGCTTTGTCTGGCGTGGTGGTTGCCGGTTTACATGTAAAACCGGCAAAAGCGCTTGCCGAACTTGCCGCCAAGGGGCGCGTTGAACGGGTTATTCTGGCTATGCCGTCGGTGTCGGCCCATAAACGCGATGTTTTGTTAAAAAAGCTGTCCACGTTGTCGGTTGAGGTGCAAGCCGTGCCGTCTTATGTGGAATTACTGGCGGGAAAAGGGATCAAGGACGGTTTGCGAACGGTGTCGTCGGACGAGCTTCTCGGCCGTGAAAAAGTAGATTTGGGCACATACGAAATAGAAAAATCCTACGCCGGCCGCGTTGTTATGGTTACCGGTGCGGGGGGATCGATTGGTTCCGAGCTATGTCGGCAGCTCATCAATTGCAGCCCGGCAAAAATCGTGTTGTTCGAGCAAAGTGAGCTCGGACTATACGAGATTGACCAAGAATTGCGCCCGATGGCGGAATATGCGCGTATCGAGATTGTTGCGCGCTTGGGATCTGTTACGAATAAACTGCGGATTCGGGATGTTATGGAGCATGAGGGCGTTAATGTTGTTCTGCACGCGGCGGCATATAAACATGTGCCTATTGTAGAAGATAACGAGCTTGAGGGCGCCAAAAACAACGTGATCGGCACCCAGATCGTCGCGGAAGCAGCGGTGGGGCTGGGGATCGAGAGGTTTATTTTAATCTCTACCGACAAGGCGGTGCGCCCGTCCAATATTATGGGGGCAACCAAACGCATGGCTGAACTGGTTGTGCAGGACTTGCAAACACGCAGCCGGCAAACGATTCTGTCCATGGTGCGGTTCGGCAACGTTCTGGGGTCATCCGGGTCGGTTATACCGCTGTTTCAGAAACAGATCAAAAAGGGGGGGCCGGTGACGGTCACCCATCCTGATGTGACTCGTTTTTTCATGACAATCCCCGAGGCGGCGCGCCTGGTTTTGCTGGCTGGTGCCCACGCGGACGGCGGTAATTTGTTTGTGTTGAATATGGGCGAGTCGATGAAAATTATCGATGTCGCCCGACGCATGATCGCGCTGTCGGGAAGGACGGTAAAGGATGCCGAGAACCCGGAGGGTGACTTGGAAATCGTCATAACCGGTTTGCGGCCGGGGGAAAAGCTTTATGAAGAGCTGTTGATTGACGAAAAAAGTCTGCGCACGACCTCGCACGAGAAAATCATGCGGGCCGAGGAAGGAAAACTTTCGCAGGTTGAAGTGGCCCTTATGCTGAAGGAGCTGCAAGCGGCGATTGCAGCGTGTGACCAAGCGGCGCTGCGGCGCTTGGTGGCGGAGCGGGTTGAGGGGTATCATCGGCAAAAAGTGGTGGCATGATGGCGATTGCCGGGGTGCTTGCCAAGGTGAGGCTTTGCCGCCAGCGAACAACGGTCAGGTATTGTGGCCGCGGCAAGGCCATGCCAATATGCGCGACATGGCGGTGGCACAAAACGACGCCTGCGCGTTTGCGTTATCGCGGGTTTCGGCCCGATTGGGCAGCAACGCAAACTTCAACAAGAATTCGAGATATTGAATGAAAGTTCTCACAGTTTTCGGCACCCGGCCTGAAGCGATCAAAATGGCACCTGTCGTGAGGGCTCTGGCCAAGGCTGACGGGATAGAGGCGCGTGTCTGTGTCACCGCCCAGCATCGCGAGATGCTGGATCAGGTTTTGTCTCTGTTCAAGATTATCCCTGACTACGATCTGGATATCATGAAGGCGGGGCAAAGCCTGTCTGAAATCACGTCGCGGGTTCTTGCGGGGTTAGCGCCAATTCTGAAACAGTTTGCGCCGGATATCGTGTTGGTGCATGGCGATACGACGACCACACTATCCACCTCGCTTGCCGCCTATTATCAGCGTATTGCCGTCGGGCATGTCGAAGCCGGGTTGCGAACGGGTGATATCTATTCACCTTGGCCCGAAGAAGTAAACCGAAAGGTGGCGGGGGCGATCGCTGGCTTACACTTTGCGCCCACCGACGGGGCGCGCCAAAACCTGTTGCGTGAAGGGGTAAAGGACAACACCATTCACGTTACCGGAAATACAGTGATCGATGCGCTGCACGATGTTACAGAAATGATGGCAGCCGACGCTGAGCTGTCACGTCGTCTGGCCAACACATTCATGCTTCCGAAGGAAAAACGTATTATTCTGGTCACGGGCCACCGTCGGGAAAGTTTTGGCAACGGCTTTGAACGTATCTGCCACGCCTTGACCCAAATTGCGGCGCGCAAGGACGTGCATGTCGTCTATCCGGTGCACCTGAACCCGAACGTGCGCGAGCCCGTCGAAAGGCTGCTTGGGGCGCACAAGAACATTTCGCTGATACCGCCGCAAGATTACCTGCCCTTTGTCTATCTGATGAACCGGGCGGAACTGATATTGACAGATTCCGGTGGCGTTCAAGAAGAAGCACCCTCGTTGGGCAAGCCCGTTCTGGTTATGCGCGATACGACCGAGCGCCCAGAGGCGGTGGATGCGGGCACTGTAAAGCTGGTGGGAACAGATGCGCGCCTTATCGTGGCAGAGTTAACAAGGCTACTGGACGATAGAAACGCCTACACGGAAATGAGCCGCGCCCACAACCCTTACGGAGACGGCAAGGCTGCCGCCCGGATCGTATCCGCGATCCGCAGCTGGGCTAAAGATCAATAAACCATCAAGAATCTGGACACTATGACAAAATCAAAATTTGAAACAATTTCCGTTGTCGGGCTGGGGTATATCGGATTGCCGACAGCGGCGATGTTTGCCGCGCGCAAGATCCGGGTGATTGGCGTTGATATCAACCAGCACGCGGTGGACACAATTAATCAGGGCAATATCCATATCGTGGAGCCTGATCTTGATATGGTTGTGCGCGCAGCGGTGCATGCGGGCTATCTTCGAGCAACAACCACGCCAGAGCCGGCAGAGGCATTCCTGATAGCGGTTCCCACGCCGTTCAAAGGCAAGAACCACGAGTCGGATCTGAGCTATATCGAGGCTGCCTGCCATCGGATCGCCCCCGTTCTGAAGCAGGGGAATATGGTTATTCTGGAGTCAACTTCACCCGTCGGGGCGACCGAGCAAATGGCTGGGTGGCTTGCCACGGCGCGCCCTGATTTGAGCTTCCCTCAAACCGCAGGAGACTTATCTGACATTCGTGTTGCCCATTGCCCCGAGCGCGTTTTGCCTGGAAAGGTCATGCAGGAGCTGATTACCAACGATCGCATTATTGGTGGTATGACGCCGCGCTGCTCTGAACTGGCGACCAAGCTCTACAAGACCTTCGTGACCGCAGAATGCATAACAGCATCAAGCCCGCGTGTTGCGGAAATGGCCAAGCTGACAGAAAACAGTTTTCGCGATGTTAACATAGCCTTTGCCAACGAGCTGTCTATGATTTGCGGCAAACTGGACATGGATGTATGGGAGTTGATCACCCTGTCCAACCGCCACCCACGGGTGAGCATCTTGCAGCCAGGGCCCGGCGTGGGCGGGCATTGCATTGCGGTGGACCCGTGGTTTATCGTGTCTTCGGCCCCTGAACAGGCACGTTTGATTCGCACCGCCAGAGAGGTGAATGACAGCAAACCCCGTTGGGTTATCGACAAAGTGCAAGCCGCGGTTGGAGCGCATCTAGAGGCTCATGCCGCAAAGCGCGCAAGTGATGTGGTCGTCGCTTGCTATGGGCTGGCGTTTAAACCCGATATCGACGATCTGCGTGAAAGTCCGGCGCTCACGATCACGCGAAATCTTGCGCGTACGCAAGCAGCTCGTATAATCTGTGTAGAACCGCATATAGATGTGTTGTCAAAGGCGCTGAGAGGGATGTCTCTGGTGCCAGCAGAAGTCGCCCTTGCAGAGGCAGATATCCACGTCCTATTGGTTGGCCACAGTTGCTTTGCTAACCTCCGCCCACCCAAAGGCCAGCAGATTGTGGATGCGGTCGGGCTCTGGCAATAGGATTGGGCACCGATCTCACCGCACCGGCGTGCTTCAAAATAATGCTAAAAATGGACACTATATTATGAATATTAGGCGACTTCGCACTACGATCAAGAATATCCCCGTTCTCTCTGGCCTTGCCCGTTTTGTTTATCAGCGCTTTTTCAAGTCAGTGGTTTTGTTTGAAACCTCTAATCAATACTGGGAAAAGCGGTATCAAACCAACGGCGATTCAGGTGACCGGTCTTATGGCCGTTTGGCTGCCTTCAAGGCTCAGGTCATCGGCGACTTTGCCTCCAAAAAGGGCGTCGAAACGGTGGTCGAATTCGGCTGTGGTGATGGCGCGCAGCTAATGCGAATGTCGTATCCTGATTATATTGGCGTTGATGTTTCACGCACTATTTTATCGCGCTGCCGAGAAAGGTTTGCGTCCGATGCAACAAAGAAATTTTATCACATCTCTGATGCCGAGGTCGAAAATCTGTCCTGCCAAATGGCGCTGTCCCTGGATGTTATATATCATTTGGTTGAAGATGAAGTTTTTGAAGCGCACCTAACCTCAGTTTTTGCAGCAGCCTCTGAATGGGTGATTATCTATTCCAGCAATTTCCAAGCCGAGATTGTTCTGCCTCATGTTCGCCATCGAAAATTCACCGATTGGGTTGCGTCGCACCAGCCGGATTGGGAGCTATACCAGAAGATCGACCAGAAATACCCTTTTGTCGAGGGGCAAGAAGAAGTCACCTCTCTGGCTGATTTTTATATCTTTCGCCGCAAATGATGGATTTTTTTCGCAAAATCATCCGTCGCGCCGCATGCATTCTAAACCGAAGGTATTTTGCGCAATGTGGCACGCGGCTGATTTTTGATCCACTCAATTCCGAATTTTCCTATGACAGGATAAGTATAGGGGATCACGTATTTATTGGTCCTCGCGCATATTTCAGATCGACGCATTCCATGATCAGGATAGGATCAAAGGTAATGTTTGGCCCAAATGTATCCATTCTGGGTGGAAATCATGACTTTGCCGAGCTTGGTAAATACATGATAGATATAATCAAGCCGGCACACCACAAAGACTTGGATGTGGTGATCAAAGATGATGTTTGGGTTGGTGCCGGTGTCATTATTCTTTCGGGGGTTACAATCGAAACTGGGGCTGTGGTGGCAGCTGGGTCGGTTGTAACTCGCGATATCGGCGCATTCGAAATTCATGGTGGCGTGCCGAACAAAAAGTTGAAAGATCGGTTTACACCTCATCAGCTGCAAGAGCACAAGCGTATTTTGGGACTGACTGATGGGTAAGGGTTCTATTCTAATAATCAATGCGGCGCTATTGAAAGCGACCCCGCTTTTACAAAATATGGTCATCATATATTTTGCAGGCGCTGCTTTTTTTGCGGATATCGGGTATTATTATGTTGTTGCAATATTTACGTCTACATTTCTAACGGCCGGGATTGTTCCGGCATATATTAGGGCAATTTCCAATCCAACAGGTTGTGGTGCGACAGCATTGGACTTCATCAGATTTATTGCGACCTCACTTGTGGCGGTAACAATTGGAGTCGTTATTGCAAGTTATACCGGATTTTTTGGCCCTCGAAGTGGGGTGGTTGCGCTTTTACTCGGGGTTTCTCTGGGTCTCAATGGTTTGCTAATGCCGATCTTGGTTATCACAGGTGCTAGATACATTATTCTTGCGAGTAATACTCTTTTCTTTACTGTATCTCTGTTTATAGCGCTATTTTCTGGCCAGTTTCCAATTAGCATATTCCAATATATGATTCTGATTGCACCTTGGTCACTGACTGTCTTGTTTGCTGTTCAGTTTTGGCGGACGAATCGCGCGACGCTAGGCAGTGGATTAAAACGCAGCTTATGGCGCTCTATAAAAATATCTGCGCGAGAAGTAGCACCAGTGCTGTTTCCAAATGTTTTCTGGATGGCCGCGCTTTTTGTTTTTAGCCACCGCGTTAGCGTTATGGTGGATTCACCCGAAGTATTTTCGTGGTATGTAATCGGATTGCAACTATATGGTGTTTTTGTTTTCATCCCCAACTCCTTAGCGCCGTTATTTCTTTATCGCATGGGCGGCTCAACCTCAGCAGAGTCTGTACGCTTTTGCTTTCAATCCAGCATTGCCATATTGTGTATCGGGCTTTTCGTTTTTGTGCTGGCCTGGAGTGCGGCTGCCCAGCTACGACTCCTTCAATTCAACGTAGACGCGGTGAATATCTGGATGTATATAAGCGGTGGAGGTGTGGTAGCCGCAGGCATCGCCCCCATGAATGCCCACTTGGTTCGCGAACACAGGGCCTATTTGATCGGGGTCGGAGCCTTAGTTTGGGCCCTACTGGCCCATGTCGGGCTAAGCTGGATGCCCGGCGCATTTGAGCGCGTATTCCTGATGGCATATATCTTCGCTTACTTGACGCTTGTTGCCACCGTCTCCTTCTCATTTTTAGGGAGGCGCCGCCGTTCAGCCGGCCCGTGACAAACTATATGACAAAGAAATATATTATTGTTGGCGGCCTTCCATCTCCGATTGGGGGCGTGACAACATTTTTGCGCCGCATGATGCATTGGGATGCAGATAAGATAGAGCTTTTTATTGACTTTTACCCGGGCGAAAAACAAGCTCTTCCAAAAGACGTTTTGAATAAAACAGTTTTTCTTCAATCAAAGTGGAGCATGTTTTTTTGGTTTTTCAGGCATGCTAAACACACCCGAAACCGACTTGTTTTGTTTAATTTTTCAACCGTGCGCGCGCTGCTGGCCTTGGCATTGCTGCGAAAGCCAGCGGCAGCCAAATGGGCGTTAATCCTCCATCACGGGACCATGGCCACAGGCGGGCCAATAATGGCAAGGCTTGCCCGAAAGGCGCTGGCAAAGATGGATTGTGTATACGCATTATCTGACCATCAGATGCAATTTTTTCTTTCAATGGGTGTTTCTGCCACGAAAATCAGGAAGGCCATTAGCTATTACCCGCCCGTGCCAAATGAGGATGACCCAGATGCGCTGATGGCTTTGAGCGCCCTTAAAGAGCGCCATTCAAAGGTATTGGTTATGTCCGGTTATCCAACGGATATATATAACTTCCAAATCGCTATTGACCAGATTATATCAGGCGCATTACCCCAGATGTCTCTTGTCATTTTTCTTTACGGGCAGGGAAATCTGAGAGAACCCATCGTAGCGCTTGGAAATACCCGTGCTGACATAACCGTATTTGAAGACATGCCGGAATCCTTTTTCAATACGTTTCTCAAAAATGCAGACGGGCTGCTTAGGCTCAACACGGTTGATAGTTTCGGGATCGCGGTTGCAGATGCCGTTTGCTTCGGGGTGCCCGTTGTGGCGACGGATGTTTGCCAGCGCTATCTTGGCGCTCGGTTGATAAACCTTGATGCGCTACAAAAAAAACCGGAGCTGCTTTTGGACACTCTGCTTTCAAACGCCCCGGTAGCCGCAAGCCACCAAGCACCACAGTTTTTATTGCGGAGTGAAGAATGACTTTCCTTACACTGCTTATTATAGCCGTAAATACCGGCCTTGCGATTTATCTGGCCTATATAAAACGCCGCGATTCAATGCAGAACGCGGTTGCTACATATGGCCAGATAATCAAACAGCATTTGCTGTCCAAAATAGGAGAGTAATTTTGGCTTCTATACCCAAGGTCCGTAAAGAAGCTGTTTTTTTGCAACTTATAGCATTGGCCTACATGGTGCCTGTCAATATCAATTTTATGACTATCGGCACCAAGCCCGTTGACTTCGCGATTTCGAATTTACTGCTTGTCTTGGCATTTCCGGCACTCTTTATTTCAGGTTCCATTAGCAAGGCGAGCTTGGTTGTCATCGGTGCTCTGATGTTTTTTCCACTACTGGGGATGTGGTCATCTATTTCGCTAGGGGGGTCTTTCGAGCCACTACTGTCCTCGTTCAATTTTTTCTTGCCGATGCTTCATATCCTAGTTGGCGCCGTTGTCGCAAAAATATTCGCGACTTCACCCAAGGAATATTTCGCAAGAGCTTTAGCAATCGTGTTAATTATCATTGTTCTTTCAGACATTGCATTCGGCGTTTTTCCACGTGGGTGCAGCCCCCTGGGCCGCTGGGGAGGCTGCCTGGGGCCATTTGAAGTTTATGGATTTCCCAATGCGCCAATGAATTTCCTCTCGGTCGTGGCTCCACTGTTGATATTTCTTTTAGTCTTTAGTCGCGCTAAATATGACCATCTTCTAGCAATGGCAGCATTGATTGCGCTGGTGGTCATCATGCCACTTAGCCTGTCGCGCTCCGCTACGCTTATTATGGGTTTGTCGCTGCTTTTTTTCTTTTACCATTATCTGGGAAAATTGTTTGTGGTTGGCATCGCGGCACTGTTCGCTTTAGTTTACGTCAATATTGGTGCGTTGCTAAGCTCGACTCTGGGTGAAGGTGTCGCCCTTCGGATGATGGCAGCAATCGAGAATGGCGATATAACAACGGGCCGAATTGGGATTTGGCGAAATGCCTTCAGCCTATTTTCAGAGTCTCCCGTATTTGGCTATGGCTTCCAGTACTTCTCCAATTTTTCCGAGTTCGGGACCATCCACCAGCAATATTTGGAAATATTGTTCAAGGCAGGGCTGATAGGGTTTGTGCTTTATTTTGGTGTCTTTATCGTGTCAATCATCATTGCGCGCAAAAAATCCCAACATATGGAGCCAAAAATTCGAAGCTTGAACAAGAAAGTCGTTGCGATGATAATATTCTCATTGTTGATCTCCAATTTGTTCCAACCCGCTATGAATTACCAAGTATTTGGAAATTTTTTGTTTTTTTGGTGTGGGTATTTTTTCTCTTTTAGAAGGCGGCAACAATGAAGCAAATCCTCCAAAACCTCTCCACGGGCCAGTCTGAACTGGTTGAAGCCCCTGCCCCACAGGCGCGCAAGGGCAGCTTGCTCATTGATACAACCGTATCTTTAATCTCTACCGGCACCGAGCGAATGTTGGTCGATTTTGGCAAATCCGGTTTATTGGCAAAAGCCCGCGCCCAGCCAGACAAGGTGGTGCAAGTGCTTGAAAAAGCCAAAACCGAAGGGGTAATGACCACGCTCGATGCCGTGCGCTCCAAGCTGGCACAACCCATTCCGCTGGGCTATTGCAATGTCGGCGTTGTGCGGGAAAGCCGCGCTGGCGGCTTTCAAGCGGGTGATCGCGTGGTCTCAAACGGCCCCCATGCGGATGTGGTGTCTGTGCCTCGCAACCTTTGCGCGAAAATACCGGATACCGTGTCCGACGAGGCCGCCAGTTTTACCGTTGTCGCCTCGATCGGGCTGCAAGGCCTCCGCTTGGCCAAACCCACGTTGGGGGAGGCTTTTGTAGTAACCGGCGTGGGCCTTATCGGCCTGCTTACGGTGCAACTATTGCGCGCACAGGGCTGCCGCGTTCTGGCCATCGACTTTGACCCGCTCAAGCTTGATATGGCGCGGTCCTTTGGCGCACAAACCTGCAACCCCGGCAGCGGCGAAGACCCCGTCGCCGCAGGCATGGCCTTTAGCCGCGGTGCCGGTGTTGACGGCGTGATTATCACCGCCTCAACCAAATCGAGCGATCCCGTAACGCAGGCTGCGCGTATGAGCCGCAAGCGCGGGCGTATCATCCTTGTGGGGGTCACCGGGCTTGAGCTAAACCGCGCTGATTTCTATGAAAAAGAGCTGACCTTTCAGGTATCCTGCTCCTATGGCCCTGGCCGCCATGACCCCGCCTATGAGGACCGCGGGCAGGATTATCCATTGGGTTTTGTGCGCTGGACAGAGCAGCGCAACTTTGTCGCGGTGCTTGACCTGATGGCCAACGGCCAGTTGGATGTCACCCCGCTAATCACCCACCGCCAAGCCTTTGAGCAAGCCCCCGCTGCCTACGATACCCTGACCACCAACAAAAGCGCGCTCGGGATACTTCTGATCTATGATCATGCCGTCGAGCCGCGCCACATCCGCTCGATTGCCCTTGCCGCCCCGCCAGACATGCCTGAAACCAAGGCCGTCATGGGCTTTGTCGGCGCGGGCAATTATGCCTCCCGCATGCTGATCCCGGCCTTTAAGGCCGCGGGGGCCACCCTGCACACCATTGCCTCTGCCGGGGGCACAAACGGCGTGGTCCACGGCCGTCGCGCGGGCTTTTCATTTGCCACCTCTGACACCGATGCTCTTCTATCGTCTGACGCCATCAATACCGTCGCCATTGTGACGCGCCACAACAGCCATGCGGATTTCACCTGCAAAGCCCTGAACGCAGGCAAGCATGTCTTCGTTGAAAAGCCGCTGGCGCTGACGCTGCAAGAACTTAAGCAAGTGCAGGCGGCGCATAGCGCATCGGATTGTCGGTTAATGGTCGGCTTCAACCGCCGCTTCTCACCGCTTGTGCAAACCATGAAACGGCTTCTGGGCGCCGTTGCTGAGCCAAAATCCTTTGTCATGGTAATGAATGCCGGCGCTATTCCGGCCGACCATTGGACACAAGACCCCATAACAGGTGGCGGTCGGATAATCGGAGAAGCGTGCCATTACATTGATCTCATGCGCCACTTGGCGGCAGCGCCCATCATTTCTGTGCAGGTGCGCGCAATGGGGCGCACTGACAGCGTTCAGACCACCGAAGACAAGGCGTCCATCACGCTCGGGTTTTCCGACGGCTCTTTTGGCACCATCCATTACCTTGCCAATGGCGGCTCTGCTTTTCCAAAAGAACGCATAGAGGTCTTTGCCGCGGGCCGCACCCTTCAACTCGACAACTTCGTGAAGCTGAAAGGCTTCAACTGGCCCGGCTTCAAAAAGCAGAGCCTTTGGCGCCAGGATAAGGGGCAAAACGCCTGTGCCGCTGCCTTTTTGAAGGCGATCGAAACGGGCGGCCCGTCCCCCATTCCGGCTGACGAACTTTTTGAAGTGGCGCGCGTCTCGATAGAAGCTTCAAATCTGCTCCGGGCACAGAGATGACCGACCTTGCAACCAAGGTTGGAACCCTGCTTTCACTGGGTATTGGCAATGTGTGGCGTGTCGGGCTATACCGAGTTGGCATAAAAACTGGTCTTCATCCGGTTCAACGTCTCGTCGCCGGCCCGGCAACGGCACCGTTTTTTCGTCCGCCACAGCGCCCACCACCCGTGCAGGGCGTCGCTCGGGAAGATTGGCGCAGCGGGTATGGGCGGGTCTTTGGCCAGACCGTTGTCTTGGCCAGAAACGCGCCCCCCGACTGGTTTTGCGCGCTCGACGGCGGGCCTTGTCTAAACGACAAACGCCCGTGGTGGAACATCCGCGATTTTGACCCTCAGGTTGGCGACATCAAACGAATCTGGGAGGCTTCGCGCCTTGACTGGGCGATTCCAATGGCACAACGAGCGGCGCTTGGTGACACCGGTGAGCTTGGCCGTCTTAATAATTGGCTGAATAACTGGAGCGAACAAAACCCACCCTATATGGGCGTGAACTGGAAATGCGGGCAAGAAGCATCGATCCGGGTTATGCACCTTGTCGCGGCCGCATGCATACTCGGCCAGGAAACAACGCCCGAATCCGGGCTGGCTGCGCTCATCCGCGTGCATCTACGCCGGATCGCGCCAACGCTGAGCTACGCGATCGGGCAAGCCAACAACCATGGCACGTCCGAGGCGGCGGCGCTTTTCATAGGCGGCAGTTTTCTCGGTGGGCGCAGCGGCGCGCGGTGGTCAGCCGCCGGTCGGCGCTTGCTGGAAAACCGTGCGCGGGTCCTCATAGCCGTGGACGGGACGTTCAGCCAGTATTCCACCGTTTACCATCGCGTGATGCTAGACAGTTACAGTTTCGCCGAGGTCTGGCGGCGCAAGCGCGGGCACGCGCCGTTCTCGGCACAACTGGCCCGGCGCCTTTCAGCCGCGACCGGCTGGATGGCGCAAATGACCTGCCCCGAGACCGGTGAACCGCCCAATCTTGGCGCCAATGACGGGGCGCAAATCCTTGCCTTTACCCGCGCAGATACCCGAGATTTTCGGCCTTCGCTCCAATTGGCCTCCACGCTTTTTCGCCGCACGCAGATTGAAGCACCGGATACAGCGACCCAATCGCTTATATGGCTTGGTGTTGCCGCCGTTGAAAAACGCGCGCCATTCCCCGGCTCGGTCACGCTGAACGATGGTGGCTTTCACATACTTCGCGCCGGAAACGCCACCGGCTACCTGCGTTATCCGCGTTTTCGGTTCCGGCCCGGTCAGGCCGATGCCCTGCATCTGGATCTTTGGGCTGATGGCCGCAATCTGCTGCGCGATGCGGGCACATACAGCTACAATTCAACGCCCGAGGACCTTGGCTATTTTTCGGGCACGGCATCCCACAACACCGCCCGGTTCGACGGGCGCGACCAAATGCCCCGATTGGGGCGGTTTTTGTTTGGCAAGTGGTTGAAAGCCAAAGATGTATCGCCTGTCCGCAAAGAAGCCAGCGCGGTCACGGCCGCAGCCGCCTACCACGACAGTTTTGGCGCGCGGCATCATCGCCGGATCAGTCTTGCCCCGGGCGTGCTGATTGTGCGGGATACAATCTCGGGGTTTCGCAAGCAAGCCACTATACGGTGGCGGCTTTCACCCGGGGATTATCTGGTTTCGAACCAGGGGGTTGCGGGCGACGGGATAACGCTTGGCGTTACGAGCAGTATGCCTATTGCCAGAATCGCATTGGTCACGGGTGAAGAATCCCGCTATTATCTGCAAAAAACGACACTCCCGGTGCTCGAAGTAATATTCGACCAGCCCGGCGAGGTCGTGACGAGGATCGAGTTCTAACGATGCATATTTTGTATTTTCACCAACACTTCACCACACCTGCCGGTGCGGGGGGGACGCGGTCTTATGAAATGGCGCGCCGCGCGGTCGCCCAAGGTCACGCGGTGACAATGGTTTGCGGCAGTTACGGTGGCGGGTCTACCGGGCTTGTCCAGCCCTTTTCCCGCGGCCGTCGTCACGGCACAGTGGACGGCATCGACGTGATCGAATTTGATCTCGGCTATTCCAACACCCACGGGTTTGCAAAACGAACCCTGGTGTTCCTGAAGTTTGCATTCGCCTCGACCAGGATTGCCCTGACATTCTCGTACGACATTGTTTTTGCAACCACGACACCGCTGACCGCCGGCATCCCCGGAATTTTTGCGCGATGGCTGCGCCGAAAACCCTTTGTGTTCGAGGTCCGCGACCTTTGGCCAGAGCTGCCCCGCGAGATGGGGGTAATCACCAATCCGCTGGCGCTGGCCGCAATGTCGGCACTGGAGTGGATGTCTTATCGCTCGGCGCATCGCTGCATCGCGCTTTCACCCGGTATCAAGGCCGGGATTGCGCGGCGGGGTGTGGCCGAGGGCCGGATTGAAATCGTCCCCAACGGATGCGATCTTGAGCTTTTCAAGGCGGGCAAGGCGGGGGCATGGCGCCCCAAGGGCGTGACCAAGAGCGACCTGTTGGCGGTGTTCACCGGCACCCACGGGCAGGCCAACGGGTTGGATGCGGTGCTGGATGCGGCAGCCGTTCTGAAAGCACGCGAACAGGGGGGGGTAAAACTGGTTTTCGTGGGCGACGGGAAGCTTAAACCCGGGCTAGTGGCGCGCAAAGAAGCCGAGGGGCTGGATAACGTGATCTTTCATGACCAAATTCCGAAACACAAAATTACGGGTTTGCTGGCGGGGGCCGATATCGGGGTGCAATGCCTCGCCAATCTGCCGGCTTTCTACTACGGCACCTCACCCAACAAGTTTTTTGATTATATCGCCGCCGGTCTGCCGGTTCTTAACAACTATCCCGGCTGGCTAGCCCAGCTTATTTCGGATAGCGATTGTGGCTATGTCGTTCCACCCGACAGCCCGGAGGCGTTCGCCGATGCGCTGGAGATGGCCGCCGCGGACCGCAAGGTTTTAGCCCGCAAAGGGCACGCCGCCCTGACATTGGCGCGCACAGAATTTGACCGCAACACACTTGGCGCGCGCTGGCTAAACTGGGTTGCGGGCGCTGCCGGAAGGAGAAAATGAAACGCTTTCTGGACATAATCGGAGCCGCTATTGGCCTTGTGCTTTTTGCCCCGCTTCTTGCCTATATTGTTTGGCGCATCAGGCGTGGTCTGGGTGCGCCAACAATTTTTCGCCAAACACGCCCTGGTAAAAACGGTGCGCCGTTTCAGATGATCAAGTTCCGCACCATGCGAGACGCATCAGGGCCAGATGGCGCGCCGCTGCCCGACACCAAGCGCATCACCCCTTTGGGAAAAAAACTCCGTTCCAGCTCGCTTGACGAGCTTCCCGAGCTTTGGAACGTGCTTAAAGGTGAAATGAGCCTTGTCGGGCCGCGGCCGCTTTTGATGGAATACCTGCCGCTCTATTCAAAGGAACAGGCGCGCCGCCATGAGGTGCGCCCGGGCATTACCGGCTGGGCGCAAGTTAATGGCCGCAATGCGATCAGCTGGGAGGAAAAATTTGCGCTTGATGTTTGGTATGTTGACAACCGCACGATCTGGCTTGATCTTAAAATCATCTGGATGACCGTTAAAAAGGTTTTTCTGCGTGAGGGTATTTCAGCCGAGGGCGAAGTGACGATGCCTAAATTCACAGGTAAAAAATGACCAGTTTACTCATCATCGGCGCCGGTGGCCACGGAAAAGTTGTGGCGGACACGGCTGAAGCGGCAGGATATTCAAGCATTGCCTTTCTTGACCAATCCTGGCCCGAGCGCACAAAAAACGGGCGGTGGAAAATAACCGGAAAGCCCACACAGCTGGACGAAAAGATGTTTTGCGCGGTGGGGGATAACGCTACTCGTGCAGGTATTTTTGAAAAATATCGTCTGAATAGCAGCCCTACCCTTGTTCATCCATCGGCGGTTCTTTCGCCAACCGTGACCATTGGCGCAGGTGTGCTGGTTGTGGCGGGCAGTATCATAAATGCCGACACGTCAGTCGGACGTGGTGCAATTTTGAATTCCGCATGCAGCGTGGATCATGATTGCAGCATCGGCAATTTTGTTCACATTTCCCCCGGGGCGCATCTGGCGGGCGGCGTCCATGTTGGCGCTGGAACCTGGATCGGTATCGGCGCGGTTGTGCGCGAGGGTGTCCGAATTGGAAAAAATGTCATTGTCGCAGCCGGGGCTGCCGTCATTGGCGATGTAAAAGACGGCATGCGCGTGGGCGGTGTTCCGGCGCAAGAATTTTGAGGTTACCATTTTGAACAAACCCTTCTCTCCATGGCCATCCTTCACGCAAGAAGAGGCAGATGCGGTTTCCCGTGTTCTTTTGTCCAACAAAGTAAATTATTGGACCGGCCAAGAGGGCCGCACCTTCGAGCGCGAATTTGCATCCTGGTGCGGAACGGATCACGCCATTGCCGTTGCCAACGGCACCGTTGCGCTTGACCTTGCCTTGGCCGGCCTTGGCATCGGGTCGCACAATGGCGGCACAGCCACGGACGAGGTTATTGTTACGCCGCGCACCTTTCTTGCTTCGGTCTCGACCGTGGTAAATGCGGGGGCGGTGCCGGTATTTGCGGATGTGGACCGCGATAGCGGCAACATAACCGCCGAGACCATCGCCGCGGTGCGCACGCCAAGCACCAAGGCGATTATCGCTGTGCATCTTGCCGGTTGGCCATGTGATATGGACCCGATCATGGCGCTTGCCAAAGAACACGGGATAAAGGTTGTCGAGGACTGTGCCCAAGCCCATGGGGCGCGCTACAAAGGCTGGCCTGTCGGCTCGATCGGTGATGCGGCGGCGTGGTCGTTTTGCCAAGACAAAATCATGACCACGGGGGGCGAGGGCGGCATGGTCACCACAAATAACCCCGACCTGTGGTCGGCCATGTGGTCCTATAAGGACCACGGCAAAAGCTGGGAGGCTGTCTATGAACGCCAACACCCGCCGGGGTTTCGCTGGCAGCACGAAAGTTTCGGCACCAATTGGCGGATGACCGAAATGCAGGCAGCAATCGGCCGCATCCAGCTGGGCCGCATGGCGGGCTGGACCAACAGGCGCAGGAAAAATGCCAAAACAATAGCCGATGCCTTGGCGCCGTTTGCAACGAAAAACGGGCCAATTCGCTTGCCAGAGCTTGACAGGGGCGGGCATTCGGAAGTGGCAGGCACCAAAGAAAGCGCCAATGCCTATTACAAGTTTTACGCTTATGTGCGGCCACAAAACCTTGCGCCGGGCTGGCGCCGTGACAGGATCGTTGAAGAGATTGCTGCGCGAGGCGTGCCTTGCTTTCAGGGCTCATGCGCCGAGGTTTATCTGGAACGCGCTTTTGACGAAACCGGATGGCGACCCGACCCGAGGCTTCCTATTGCCCAGGAATTGGGTGAGACCAGCCTTATGTTTCTCGTGCATCCAACCCTTACCGATAGCGAGCTGCAAAAAACCGCCGCGGTCCTACATGATATCTTGAGCCAGACGCAATAAGAGCGTTGTTGCGTAAACCCTTGATCCTGTGCGAACAAACGCTTTTGCCACGACCACGGATGCGCTAAATGCCGCATAAGTTCAATGTCAGCCGTCGTCACAAGTTTACAAAGCAACGACATCGGGGTGGCACCCCCCCCAAAAAAAGTGGGGTTCACGCGTAGAATTCTCTTGGCATAATCACCGAGGAGAATTCAAATAAAGAGCAACAAATACAGTGACGCGCAGATCACGGGGATAGCCGACATCACGGCAAAGGGACACCTGCGGCAAATGTCTATTCCGCGCAACGAGGTCTTCTCGCAAGGCGATTCACCGACAAAACGGCCCGAATTTCCGCGGCCATCCCTTAACTCTAGTCTAAACTTCACAAAACGCGCCCATTCCCGCTTGACGTCAAATCAAACCTAACCTAAATACACGATCGGTATGGCGGGGTAGCTCAGGTGGTTAGAGCAGCGGAATCATAATCCGCGTGTCGGGGGTTCAAGTCCCTCTCCCGCTACCATTTATTCTTATTAATCAATGACTTATTTTTTACGGCTCTTTTTTGACACCATATTTAGCGGTGGCCAAAAAGTGCACATGGCCATTTTGAGCTGTTTTGAGTGCAAAATGTTGCACAAAAGTTGCACAAAAATTTATGTGTGGCGTCTTCAATTGGCCTCGATTCTGCGTCGATTCAGATACAACTTTCTTGGCGTGCCAAAGTTACGTTTGCACAAATATCCAGCCTAATTATCTACAGAATTCTGTCGGGATCACGACACATTATTAGAATCACTTTGCCAGAAATGGCGGTCGAACAACCATCAGTTGAAAACTGACCCCTTACCATAACAACATCAGTAGTCAATATAAATCGCACCTCGTAAGGCATTGATTTACCTCACTTATGAAAGTTAGTTGAATTTAACTTCACTGGCGCTATTGACAATCCGGAATATTTAATCGATATAAGGCCTCCCAGCAACTATTGAGGGTTCATGCTATACGCTAAAACAAACATCACACAACTCGAAGGCAATCGTCTACAAATATACACTCGCCAAGAACTTAAAATTGGCTGGTGGTCTGCTCGAACACGCAAAGCAAATGCGGCGGGCTATTACACAAAATCGATGAATACGACGGATAAGGCTACCGCTGAAACAGATGCGGTTGTCTGGTACAACAAGCTTCAGGTCAAAATTGATCAGGGATATGTGCCCGTTTCAAAATCTGTCAATCAGATTTGTGATCTCTATCTCAAACAATTGAAAAATGAAGTCACTCGTGGAGATCGCTCACAGCGAAACTATGACGATTACAAAACCGTCGTTAATAAATTTATCCGTGGATACTTTGGCAAAAGACAAATTGATCGCATTCGCACAAAAGACGTTGCGAACTTCATTATCTGGCGGCAGGACTATTACCTGACAGGTAAGGGGGCAAAGCAAAAAACCGTCACGTACCTGCGCAAGGGCAAATCTATTACACGGCCCGCACAAAAACCAAAGGGCACGACAGTGAGCGCCTTAGCCACTCTCAAGACTGCTTTGAACGGAGTGTTCGCCACGGCTGTACGTGGTGATTTTATGGCAGAGCAAAACGTTCCGCGCATTGAAATTTCAACTCGCAAGACAAAAGCTAAAGGCGCGCAAAAGCGGCCTGCATTTACATCGAGTGAATACGATTCAATCGTGCGCAAAATGCGCAAGTGGGTTAAGCCCGAAAATAATGCAAACAACGTATCCCGCATAACGAAAATGAATGACCGCAAGCAATTGCTTCGAGACTATTTCTTGATCCTTACAAATTCAGGATTGCGGCCGGGTACTGAACTCCAATTTGGGGCGGATGCCGTGAAATCGGGGGTTTTTGGTGGTCTGAAAACGACATTTCGGGCGGGTAAAATTGGGCCTAAAATAATTTACCGTTAAATTACAATGGTTTAGTAGGTAACAGGCGCAAAAAAACCTGTTACCTGTTTTGTTACCAGCTTGGAGGGAATAGTTAAGTTAATTCAATAAGTTACATATATATGTAACAGGTAACAAAAGTAACAGCCCTTTTTACCGTTTGCTTTTTCTTCCCTCGCAA
>CAYWXQ010000011.1:0-25596 GCA_964462475.1 uncultured Rhodobacterales bacterium
CGCCTGCCAGATCCCGCCCGCCAGCACCGAGGCATTGGCCGCGCCCTCGGCCAGCGCCAGCTCTTGAAATGACTGGATCATGCCCAGCACCGTGCCCAGCAGCCCCAGTAACGGCGAGATCAGCGCGATGACCTCCAGCAGCCGGATAAAGCGGTTCAGTAGTTCGATCTCGGCATTGCCGCGGCGCTGAAGCTCGGCCTCCAGCAAGCCGTGGGGCATGCGGTTCTGGGTCGCGGTTACGGCATAGGCCAGCACCCGCTCGGCGGGGCTGCGCAGTTTCAGCGCGTTCAGCGCGGTCTGGTTGTCGCGGGCCTGAACCTGCGTAAGGGCGGCATTTATGCGCTTTTGCCCCGATAGCACACCGGCAAACTGGATAAGCTTATAGGCAATAATGGTGACCGACAGCACCGACAGCACCGCCAGCACAATCACCACTGGCCCACCGTCGCGGATGATCCCGGCTAAAAAATCAAACATCGGTTACTTCACCAGCGGGGCGGCGGCGCGGGAATTCAGCTCGAGAAACGAAAAGCAATCCAGCTCTTGCCCGTTTTGGGGTTTGCAGACGGGGATATCATGCAACAGCACCTCACCAATCTGGCCGCAATCGGTGCCTGGAATTTCAAACAGCTTCAGCGTGGTGCGCTGGGCGGGCAGGGGGGCGGCGTCGATGGTTAGCAACCGGTCGATAATGCCGTCAGGCGACAGAATGGCCAGCGACATCTCGAAGCCTTCCAGATTTTGCTCAAGCCCGTTTTGAAACAGAAAATAAGCCTGACAGCCGGTATCGACGTTTTCGAGCTTGTTCAGCTCGACCGTTAAGGTTTGGGCGCTGGCAACCGAGGCGGAAAGCAGGGCAACAAGGGTTAGGCGTTTGATCATAATAAAGTCCTTCGCATGAAATGATTCTTTCGAGGTTAGCACGGGGGCGGCAATGGGTTTAGCATAATTTTGGGGTGATCACGCGGGCCTGAACAGCGGGTTGCGGTCTGGTTGTTGCGCCTGCACCGGCGTTGGCGCGCTTTTATGCGCCATTGCAAATGGGCCACTGCAGATGCCGGCATCAACATAAACGAGGGCCGCTTTGCTTGAAAATCGGGGCTATATAATGCGCAATGCCAATCGTTTCTCCTTTTTGCGGCGGGGTCTCAAACAAAATTACGGCCAGCGCACAGCAGGCGCGGGCTATTGCCAGCGTGGCAAAACCCGTGCGCTATTACCGGTCAAAATCATCCGGCGGTCGCTATCGGAAATTTCGGCGGCCCGCACCGCCGCAAGCTGCCAGTCGCTGCGATAGATCGGGCAATCGCTGCCAAAAAGGATGTTTTCGGCGCCAAAACAGCGCGTGGCCGCTGTAATCGCCACCGGCCCCATTGAGGCGCAATCAACCATCACCCCGCCACGGCGTAGCCGCGCGCTTGGCAACATATCTTCATGGGTGCGCAGGCGCGATGTATAGTCCATGCGCTCAACCACCATTGGCAGGGTGCCGCCGATATTGGCAACATGCAGGCTGACGCCGCGCAGGCTGTCGGCAACCCCGCCCCATAACAACGTCACCATCGCCGCTGCCACATTGTGCTGGATCTCCAGCTGGCGGCGCGGCATCACGCTGTCGGGGTAGCGGGTGGTGCCAAGCGCGTCTTCGGCCACAGCCTCGTCTGCCCGCCGCCCGGGGTGCAAAAACAAATGCCCGCCCTCGGCTTGGGCGGTTTGCAAAAACGGGTCGAGCGCGGCCACCCCCGCCACCGACAGAAAATAGTTGATCGGCACAATCGCGCCCAGCATCCCCTGACGCCGCGCGCGTTTGTATTCGGCGGCGGCCAGCGCCACATCGCCCCATGGCAGGGATGCCAAACCGGCAAAGCGGCCCTTGTGTTGGCGCGTGGCCTCGGCGGTGGCGTCGTTGAACAGGCGCAACAGCGGCAGGGCCTCGGCGGCGGGGCGGGTGTCTAGCCCGAACAGGCAGGGCAATGACAGCACCTGCGTCGCCACACCTTGGGTATCCATCATTTTCAGCCGCGCTTGCAGGTCGGTATAGCTGTTGTCAAACGGCAGGCCGCCGACCGGCATTTCAAACACCGGGCCGGCGTTGCCGGTTTTGATCAGCGGCGGTTCGGGGCGCTGGCGCAGGGCCGTTGCCAGTGTTTCCGGCACCCAGTGGGCGTGAAAATCAACGGTCATCCCAGATGTTCGGCGATGGCCTCGCGGGTGTTGACCGCATCATAATATTTGCAGGGCAGCACGTCTATGTCGGTGCCGGTGATGCGCAAAAACCGCGAGCTGGCGGGCATGTCGATCGAGTGTAATTCGCCGACATTGTAAAAGCCCGAATCGCCGGGCTGCATGGCATAGGTTCTGGTCGGCACCGGCAGGGTTTGGCCCGCTGGCACCACCCAGTCGGTCATCCGGGTCACGTCAACCGCCTGGCCATAGGCGGCCCAGGCGTTGGCGTGGTCATGCGGCGGGCTTAAAATCGCGCCGTCGGGAATATGGGCATAGATATAAAAATCAAGATCGGGGTCGTGGTAAAGGGTTTCGCGGCTAATCGGCAGGCGGGGGCCGAAATGTTGCTCGACAAAACCGGCATTGGCCAAAACGCGGCCCATGGCGGCGGCCACAGCGGTCAGCGCGGTTTCGGACGCGCCATGCGCCAGTGCCACACGGCAATCCTTTATCAGGTCGTTAAGTTCATAAGCCATTTACGCTTCCTTTTTGGCCAAGGTTAGCGCTGCGGGCAGCCGCGTACAATGCCAAAAAACCGGCCCTATGCGCAGGGTGCAACATTATATTGCGCGCCTGGTCGAAATAATTGCGCATGTTTGCGTTGGGAAACTTTCCAACCGCGCTATATATGGTTATACGAGATCAGGATAGCCAAAGCGGCACAAAGTAAATCGAGGTATGGATATGAAAATCGGGGCCCCAAAAGAGATATTTGCCGGTGAAGCGCGGGTGGCGATGTCGCCGCAATCCGCGGTTGTGCTGCAAAAGCTTGGCTATGAATGTGTGGTTGAATCCGGCGCGGGGGCGGGGGCCAACTTCTCAAACGAGGATTACCGCGCTGTCGGGGTAGAGGTGGTTAAAACCGCCGCCGCTTTGTGGAAGGCGGTTGATATTGTTATCAAGGTGCGCGCGCCAGAACCGGTAGAGGTCAAGCGGTTTACCAAAGGGCAGGCGCTGATCTCGTTTATCTGGCCCGCGCAATCCGCGGACCTGCTTGAAAGCCTGAACGCCAAGGGCGTGACCACGCTGGCAATGGATATGGTGCCGCGTATTTCCCGCGCGCAAAAGATGGATGCGCTGTCATCCATGGCTAATATCGGCGGTTACCGCGCGGTGATTGAAGCCGCCAACAACTTTGGCCGTTTCTTTACCGGCCAGATCACCGCTGCGGGCAAGGTGCCCCCTGCCAAGGTGCTGGTGATCGGGGCCGGCGTTGCGGGCTTGGCGGCGATTGGTGCCGCCCAAAGCATGGGCGCGATTGTGCGCGCCTTTGATGTGCGCCCCGAAGTGGCCGAGCAGATCGAAAGCATGGGCGCCGAGTTTTTGTTTCTCGACTTTACCGAGGATGGTTCGGGTGGTGGCGGCTATGCTGCCGTTTCCAGCCCCGAGTTTCGTGAAAAGCAGCTGGAGCTGTTTCGCGCACAAGCCCCCGAGGTTGATATCGTCATCACCACCGCGCTGATTCCGGGCCGTGATGCCCCGAAACTGTGGCTGGAAGATATGGTCGCGGCGATGAAGCCCGGCTCTGTTATTGTTGATCTGGCGGCCGAAAAGGGCGGCAATTGTGACCTGACGGTGCCGGACAAGAAGATCGTAACCAAAAACGGCGTCACCGTGATTGGTTATACCGATTTTCCAAGCCGCATGGCGACGCAGGCCTCGACGCTTTATTCAAACAACATCCGCCACATGGTTGACGACCTGACCCCTGAAAAAGACGGGCAGGCCGTATTTAACATGGAAGACGATGTTATTCGCGGCGCGATGGTTACCAACAAGGGCGAAATCACCTTTCCGCCGCCGCCCTTAAAAGTGCAGGCCATCGCCAAACCGCCCGTCAAAACGGTTGAAAAAACCCCTGAGCAGATCAAGGCCGGGGAGATGGCAAAAATGCGCGCCGCCGGTCTGCAACAAACCAAGCTTTTGTTGGTTGGCGGGGCGGTCATGGCGCTGATCGGGCTATATGCGCCCGCCAGCTTCATGCAAAGCTTTATTGTGTTTGTGCTGTCGGTGTTTATCGGCTTTCAGGTTATCTGGAACGTTAGCCACGCGCTGCACACACCGCTTATGGCGATCACCAACGCCATTTCCGGCATTATCATCATCGGGGCCTTGTTACAGGTATCTGGCGGGGGCTGGTTTGTATCTTTGCTCGCCGCGATCTCGATCCTTGTTGCCTCGATCAATATCGTGGGCGGATTCATGGTAACACGGCGCATGCTCGCCATGTTCCAGAAAAGCTAAAGGAGGGCTGGTAACATGAGTTTCGGTCTCGTTCAGGCTATTTATGTAGCTGCATCCGTTTTGTTTATTCTGGCCCTTGGCGGGCTGTCCAACCAGGAAAAGGCCAAGCGCGCCATCTGGTATGGCATTATCGGCATGGCGCTGGCGGTGGTCGCCACCGTGCTTGGCCCGCAGGTGCAATCATACTGGTTGCTGATCATTATGGTCGCCATTGGCGGCGGCATGGGCGTGGTTGTGGCCAAGCGGGTCGAAATGACCGAAATGCCGCAACTGGTCGCCGCGCTGCACAGTTTTGTTGGCTTGGCGGCGGTGTTTATCGGCATCAATTCAACCCTTAACCCGCCCGCCGAGCTGGCGGTCATGATACAGGGGCTTGACCTGCTGGGCAGCGATGGCGGCAATATGGCGGCCGTGGCCACCATGGTCGGCCCCGAGCTGATGCGGCAATTTGGTGATTTCGGGGCGCTGATCGCCATTCACGAGATCGAGGTTTTCATCGGCGTCTTTATCGGCGCGATCACATTCACCGGCTCGATCGTGGCGTTTGGCAAGCTTTCCGGCAAGATCGACGGCAAGGCGCTGATCCTGCCGATGCGCCACACCTGGAACATCATCGGCATTGTTGCCACGTTCATCCTGCTGATTATGTTTATGAATGGTGCCGGCATGTGGGCGCTTATTCCGATGCTGCTGATCGCGCTGGCCATTGGCGCGCATCTGGTGCTGGCCATTGGCGGCGCCGATATGCCGGTGGTGGTGTCGATGCTCAACAGCTATTCGGGCTGGGCAGCGGCGGCCACGGGGTTCTTGCTTGGCAATAATCTGTTGATCGTGGTCGGGGCACTGGTTGGCTCCTCTGGCGCGATTTTAAGCTATATCATGTGTCAGGCGATGAACCGGCAGTTTCTGGCGGTTATTCTGGGCGGCTTTGGCGGCCCCACCGGCCCCGCGATGGAGATCGAGGGCGAGCAGATCGCCATTGATGCCGACGGTGTGGCAGCAGCGCTGGAGGATGCAGACAGCGTGATTATCGTGCCGGGTTACGGCATGGCGGTGGCGCAAGCGCAGCAAAGCGTTTCAGAGCTTACGCGCCGTTTACGCGCGGCTGGCAAAGAGGTGCGCTTTGGCATCCACCCTGTTGCTGGCCGCTTGCCGGGGCACATGAATGTGCTGCTGGCCGAGGCCAAGGTGCCCTATGATTATGTGCTGGAAATGGACGAGATCAACGACGATTTCCCCGAGACCGACGTGGTGATCGTGATCGGCTCCAACGACATCGTTAACCCCGCTGCGCAAGAAGACCCGAACAGCCCCATCGCCGGTATGCCGGTGCTGGAAGTGTGGAAGGCAAAGCAGGTATTTGTGAGCAAGCGCGGGCAAGGCACCGGCTATTCCGGCATCGAGAACCCGCTGTTTTTCAAGGAAAACACGCGGATGTTTTATGGCGATGCCAAGGTCAGTGTGGATGCGCTGTTGCAGCGGATAAGTTAAGGAGGGCGGCCCGCAGAGATGCGGGCCTTTTTTCTTATTTCAGTTTCAAAGGGTGTTTGAACCTGTGCTGATATAGCTGCAACCCGCCCTTCAAAACCTTAACCCCTTTGCGCCACTGGTTATCTTTTGCAAGGAAGTCATATTCACTTTCGTAATCTTTGAACCTGTCATTTGTCACCGCAAAAGACTTGGGAAGGTGAGACAGGGTTTCGATTATAAACTTGTCAGCCTGCACCCCTTTTGGCACGACGTATATTTCATTTGCTTCCAGTTCGAAAATGCTCTGGAGAAGCTGGATTGAAAACCGTTTGTTCTTTTTCGGAAACGCGCCGTTATCCCGCAAGGTGAAATAAATATTGGCATCAAAAAAGCATACAATCCGATAGCCCTCTGACCTGAGCGCGCTCACCAACGCCCCGAGCGGCACCCTCCCGAGCTTTCGGTCAAGGCCGAAATGGTAAATATTGCTGCCGTCAAAAACAGCGGTTTTGCAAGAGCGTTTAAGACCAGACATAAAGCCTTGCTGGTCAAACCTGAGGAGGAATGGCTGGGGCGGGCGTGTTATGAAAACAAGAATTAGCAGCAACACGGCGCTTCCAAGGCCTGTACTTATGCTCAAGATGGTGTCTTTCAATAAAATCCAAAATACAAAGCCGATTGAGCCTGAGATAAGGGCCACCACCCGAAAGCGAAAGGCTGACCGTTGTGTCTCTGCATTGAGTTTCTCACCTAATGTTTCAAAGATTTGTGGTGGTTTTGTCATTGTGCGGCCCTGTCTGCTGGTATTCTTATGGTATAGCGGTTTACGGCTAGTTCAACCACCCCTCAATCTCCCCGATATCCGCCAGCACCACATCCGCCACCGCCTCCAGCTCGGCGCGAGAGGTCGTGCCCGTAAGCACCCCCACCGTCACCATCCCCGCATCCCGCCCCGAGGTCATGTCGTGCAAGCTGTCGCCGATCATGGCGACCTCGTGTGGGGCCAGCCCGTGGGCTTGGCAAAAGGCGTGTTGCATGCCGGTGGCGGGTTTGCCGCCAAAGCCGCTATCATAGCCCGCCACAAAATCAAAATGCCCCAGAACTCCCGCCGCCTCTAGCTGCGTGCGGGCCGGATGCTCGTTGTCATTTGTCGCCACGCCCAGCACCATCCCGCGTGCCCGAAAACCGGCTAAAAGCGGGGCCAGCGCCACGGTTGGCACCTGCGGCACCAAGGCGGTTTCGCGAATGGCGTAAGCCTCTAGCGCCGCCCGCTCCCAGTTTGGCAGAAGGGGCAGCAGGGCGTCTAAAATCTGCTCCAGCGTGTCATGCACAAACACGCTTTTGGGCAAAAAGACCAGCGCTTCAGGGTCAAACCCCAGCGCCGCCGCCAGCTGTCGGCTGTGGGCGGGGCTTGCTGAAACCTCGGCTAAAAAACCCGCCAGCCACGGCCCCCACGAGCGCTGAAAATCAAACAAGGTGCCGTCTTTGTCAAACAATAACCCGCGCGGTTTCATGTCCAGTTCGGCAAGCCGCCCCCGAGCGTGGCCCGCGCCCGCTGCACGGCCTCGGGCGCGGCGCTGACCGACGCACAAAACCCCAGAATCGTTTCGTCGTCGCGCATGATGAAATCGAGCACAAAACCGAGGAATTCCGGCTCTGCCGCTCGTGCGCGCAGATCACCGGGCGCGGCACCGGTGACGTTCAGGAATTGCCCTAAAATTTCCTCATCCGCCGCCAGCCAGCTAAGTGCCTGAATTGCCAGCATTTCGGCCTGCGTATGGTTCATCTTTGCGCTCCGTGCCGGAAATCCGGGCTTTATGAAGGTTTCGTTAACGATTTGCCGCGACAATGGGTGTGTTTAACGGGTTTTTTATTGGGGGTTTTATGCCAGGGCGAATATTGGTTGTCGATGATGTAGCAACAAATCGGCTGATACTCAAAGCGAAATTGGCGGCGGCCTATTATGATGTGCTTGAGGCCGACTGCGGCCAGGCGGCGTTTGATACCGCGCGGGCCGAGCAACCCGATGTGATTTTGCTCGATATCATGATGCCCGATATGGACGGCTATGAAGTGTGCGAAATGCTGAAGGCCTGCCCTGAAACCTCGCATATTCCGGTGGTTATGGTTACCGCGTCGAGCGCCCCCAAAGAGCGAATTCGCGGGCTGTCGGTCGGGGCTGATGATTTTTTGGTCAAGCCGATCAACGATATGGCGCTGTTTGCGCGGGTGCGCAACCTGCTGCGGGTTAAGATGATGTTTGACGAGCTTAAACTGCGCGATACTACCTCGCGTGAGCTTGGGCTTTCAGACTTTGTCGAGCCGTGTCTGGGCGCGGTCGAGATGAATGATACCGTCATGCTGGCCCCCGCCGCCAAGACGCAGGGCGAATCGTGGCGGGCCGAGATCTCAAAAATGCCGAATGTCGAGGTGATCGGCAGCTGTTCCGAGCGCGAGGCCTTGAACATGGCGCGGCTTGAGCAGCCGGATGCGATAATTGTGCACCAGCGGATGATGGAGAATGGCGACAGCCTGCGGCTGATCTCGGCCCTGCGCGCCCGCCCCGAAACCCGGCAAGCGGTGATGATTTATGTGGTTTCCGACGGTGAAATCGAAACCGCCGCCAAGGCGCTTGATCTGGGCACCAGCGATTATATAATGGAGCCGTTTGAGCCTGAAGAGCTGGTCATCAGGTTGCGCACGCAGTTGCGGCGCAAACATTATTCCGACCAGCTGCGCTCAAACGTGCGCGACGGCTTGCGGATGGCGGTGATCGACCCGTTGACCGGGCTTTATAACCGCCGATACGCCACGCAGCATATGCAAAAAATCGTTGAGCGTGCCAAAGACGGTAATAAAAACTTTGCCGTGATGATGATGGATCTGGATAAGTTTAAGGCGATCAACGACTCGCACGGGCATGATGCCGGCGATATGGTGCTGCAAGAGGTCTCACACCGCATTCAGGAAAATGTGCGCGGGGTCGACCTGGTGGCGCGCATGGGCGGCGAGGAGTTTTTGGTTGTGATGCCCGACGCCAGTTCGATGGTGGCCAAGCATGTGTCAGAGCGGTTGCGGCGGGCGGTTGAAAGCAAGCCGTTTGTAACCTCTGACGGGGTCGCGCTATCGGTAACAATGAGCATCGGCGTGGCGATCGGCAGCCCGCGCAACGATGACCCTTCTGCGTTGCTGAAACAAGCGGATGCGGCGCTATATGCGGCCAAGGCCAACGGGCGCAATCTGGTTTCGTTTCACGCGGCGGCATAAGGGGCTGCGGGCAATTATGGATGTTGCGCGTGGCGATTGCGCGGGGGTGCCTTTCCCTCGGGGGGGGCTTTGATGCCGCGTATGTGGATGCGGTGCGCATACCCCCCCGCTCGGGAAAGGCATGTTTTCAGCCGGGCTGAAAACCGGTCTGCGACGGTGGGCCTTGCGGCGCATGACGGGCTGGTGTCGAGGTTGCGTTGGGCGGCTGTGGTTTGAAGAACTCATGCTATGATATGCGGTTGCGGCGGCACAGAACCAAAAATCGCGCTAGCGGTTGCCCCGCCGCGCCTGCGGGATTATGTATTGGGCATTGGCCCCCGATCTAACGAGAATTGCTGCAATGACGCCCCAAGCCCCTGCCCCCAGACCCGTTGTTTTATGTATTCTTGATGGCTGGGGTCTGTCACCCGATACCGAGTTTAACGCGGTTGCCAAGGCACGCACCCCCACTTTTGATCGGCTGATGAAAAATAGCCCCAATGCAACATTGATTGCATGTGGCGAGGATGTCGGCCTGCCCGAGGGCCAGATGGGGAACTCGGAAGTTGGCCACACCAATATCGGCGCGGGCAGGGTGGTCTGGATGGACCTGCCCAAAATCAACAACGCGATTAAAGACGGTAGTTTCGCGCGCAATCCGGCGCTGCGCCGGTTTATTGACACGCTCAAAGCCAGCGGTGGCACGGCGCATTTGGCGGGGCTGGCCTCACCCGGGGGGGTGCACGCGCACCAACATCATATAGTCAAAGCCGCACAGGTGATTGCGGCTGCCGGCGTGCCGGTTGTGCTGCACGCCTTTCTGGATGGCCGTGATGTGCCGCCAAAATCGGCGCTCGGGCAGATAAAAGCGCTGGAAGCCGCCCTGCCCGAGGGCGCAAAAATTGCCACGGTCATTGGCCGGTTTTTCGCCATGGACCGCGATAACCGCTGGGAGCGGGTGACCGCCGCGTTTGATCTGATGGTCAGCGCCACCGGCAAGCGCGCGCCGAGCGCAACCGCCGCAATCAACGCGGCTTATGCGGTGGGCGAGACAGACGAGTTTGTCTCGGCGGCCCCCATCGGCGATTATGCCGGCATGGCCGATGGCGACGGGTTGTTGTTTATGAACTTTCGCGCGGATCGTGCACGGCAGATATTGCGTGCCCTTGGCGAGCCGGGTTTCAAGGCCTGCAAAACCGGCCCGCGGCCCAAGCTGGCGGCGCTGACCGGTATTGCCGAATATTCAACCCTGCATAACGCATATATGGATGTGATGTTCCCCTCCGAGCCGATCAAAAACACCCTTGGCCATTGGGTTGCCAGCCATGGCCGCAGCCAGTTTCGCCTTGCCGAAACCGAAAAATACCCGCATGTGACGTTCTTTTTGAATGGCGGAGAAGAGGCCCCCGAGCAAGCCGAAGACCGCTATGTTGCCCCCAGCCCCAAGGTGAAAACCTATGATATGCAGCCCGAAATGTCGGCCGCCGAGGTCACCGAGCATTTTGTGGCCGCCATCAAAGGCCAGCAATATGACATGATCGTGGTAAATTACGCCAACCCCGATATGGTCGGCCATACCGGAGACTTGGCCGCAGCGATCAAGGCCTGCGAGGCGGTCGATAGTGGCGTAGCACAGGTGCTGGAGGCGCTAAAAAGCGTTGGTGGCACCATGATTCTAACCGCTGATCATGGCAATTGCGAGGTCATGAAAGACCCGATAACGGGAGACCCCCACACCGCCCACACCCTTAATCCGGTGCCGGTAGTGTTGTTTAACGGCCCGCCAAACACCCGTCTGCGCCATGGCCGGTTGGCTGATCTGGCCCCGAGCCTGTTGCAGCTTATGGGCCTGAAACAACCCGCCGAGATGACCGGCGTGTCATTGTTGCAAGCTTGATAAAGCGCGTCGCCCTGTTGCTGATGCTGGCCGCGCCGGTTTTTGCCCAGCAAGATCCGGTGTTGGCACTGCGGGCGGCCAGTGCCCAAATCGCCACCGCGACCGAGGCTTTGGCGGCCAGCAGCGCCGCCGAAGATCGGGGTGTAGCGCTTTCAGCCAGTATTCGCAGCCTTGAAAGCGGCCTTGCCTCGCTTAGGCTGGCGCTGCGGGCCTCGCGGGCGGTTGCGGTGAAAAAACGCGCGGCGATCGCGCAAAACCGGGTTGAGCTGGGTAATTTGCTGGCCACCCTGAGCGCGGTTGAAAACACCCCCGAGGCGCTTAAAATATTGCATCCGGGCGGGGCGGTTGCCTCGGCGCGGGCCGGTATGGTGTTGGCAGCGATCACCCCGGCGCTGCGGGCGCGGGCGGCGGATTTGCGCGCCGAGATGGCAACGATAAATGCGCTGAACAACCTGCATGATGCCGCGCTGGGTAATATGCAAACCGCGCTTGATACCCTGCAAACCGCGCGGGGCGCGCTGGCGCTGGCGCTGCGCGAGGCCCGGCCGCCGCCCGCCAACCCGGCGGATTCGGCCCAAAACCTTGACCAGCTATTGCGCGCCAGCAAAGACCTGGGCGCCTTGGCCACGGGGCTTGATACGGGGCTTGGCACGGGGCTTGATACGGGGCTGCCAGAAACGGGAGTGCCAGAAACGGGTTATGAAACCCTGCGCGGGCGGTTACCGCTGCCGGTAGTCGGGACCATTAGCCGTAGTTTTAACCAACCCAACGCTGCCGGTATTGGCCAGCCCGGCATTGTAATCAGCGCCCCGCCGCTATCGCTGGTGCTGGCCCCGCAAGCTGGGGTGGTGCGCTTTGCCGGCGATTTTCTGGAATATGGCAAGGTGGTTATCCTTGAACCCGCCCTCGGCCAGCTACAGATATACGCCGGTTTCGGACAAGTTTATGTGAACACGGCAGATGTGCTTGTATCTGGCGCCGCAATGGGGCTTCTTGGCGGAGAGATGCCGGATTCCGCCGAGTTCCTCTCGCAAAACACCGGCGTAAATGACATCCCCCCTGAAAGCCTCTATATAGAGATTCGGGAAAACGGAATTCCGGTGAACCCGATGAGCTGGTTCACTACCAACCAGACAGGCAATTAGACAGGATCGATTTGATGAAGAAATATTGGATGGCCGCCGCCGGCGGCATATTGGCCGGGCTGATCACCAGCACCCAGTTTGCCCTGCCCAGTTTTGCGCAGGAAGCCGCACCACAAACCACGTCGCAAACCACCACCTATGAGCAGCTCAACCTGTTCGGCGATATTTTTGAGCGCATTCGTGCCACCTATGTTGACAAGGTCGATGACAAAGCGTTGATCCGCGCGGCGATCAACGGCATGCTGACCTCGCTTGATCCGCATTCCAGCTACCTGCCGCCGAAGAACTACGAAGAAATGCAGTTTGACACCCGGGGCGAGTTTGGCGGTCTCGGCATCGAGGTCACGCAAGAAGAGGGCTGGGTTAAGGTTGTATCGCCGATGGATGGCACCCCCGCCGCCGAAGCCGGCTTGCAATCGGGTGATTTTATTACCGCCGTTGATGGTGAGCAAACCCTGGGCCTGACATTGAACGAGGCGGTTGACCTGATGCGCGGGCCGGTTGGCTCTGACATTGTGCTGACCATTGTGCGCGACCGCGCCAAAGACCCGTTTGACGTAACCCTGACCCGCGCGATCATCAAGCTGACGGCGGCGCGGGTGCGCACCGAGGGCCGCACCATTGTGATGCGCGTCACCACCTTTAACGAACAAAGCTACCCCAATATGGCCGACGGCATCACGCGTGAGATCGAGGCCGCTGGCGGCATTGATAACATCGACGGCTTTGTGCTTGACCTGCGCAACAACCCCGGTGGGCTGTTAAGCGAGGCGATCAGCATTTCTGATGCGTTCCTGAACGAGGGCGAAATTGTGTCAACCCGGGGGCGCACTGACCGCGATTCAAGCCGGTTCTCGGCCACCGAGGGTGATCTGACCTTTGGCAAGCCGGTGGTTGTGCTGATCAATGGCGGCTCGGCTTCGGCCTCTGAAATTGTGGCGGGCGCGCTGCAAGACCAGCGCCGCGCGATCATTGTGGGGACCAAAAGCTTTGGCAAAGGCTCGGTGCAAACCATTATGCCGCTGGCTGGTAATGGTGCCATCCGGCTGACGACCGCGCGTTACTATACCCCGTCGGGGCGTTCCATTCAGGCGCTTGGTGTCGAGCCTGATATCATCGTCGAATATGTGCCGCCAGTGCCGGCAGACCCCGAAACCGAGGCGCAGCGCAAGCAGCGCACCGAAGCCGACCTGCGCGGCGCGATCAGCAATGATAGCCTGACCGAGGACGAGCGCAAGCAGATCGAGGACGAGCGCGCCGCGCAAGAGGCCGCCGCCAAGCTGAAAGGGCAGGATAACCAGCTTGCCTATGCGATTGACCTGATAAAAGGCATTACCGTGATGAGCGGGCAATAGGGTTAAAGGGGGCTACGGCCCCCTTTTTTAATTTGAGGTAACCCAATGACAAATACCGACTATTTGGCGCTTCCCTACCGGCCCAACGCCGGCTTGATGTTGCTTAACGGTGACAACCACATTTTCGTTGGCCGGCGGATTGATACCCCCGACGCGTGGCAAATGCCCCAAGGCGGTATAGACAAAGGCGAGGAAGCCAAGGCCGCCGCCCTGCGTGAACTGAGCGAGGAAACCGGTGTTTCGGCAGATATGGTGCAGGTTCTGGCCGAAAGCCCCGACTGGCTGAAATATGATTTTCCGCCCGAGGTTGCGCAAAAGCTGTTCACCGGTAAAAGCGGCAAGGCAAAGTTTCGCGGCCAAAAGCAACGCTGGTTTTTGTTGCGGTTTTTGGGGCAGGATGATCAGGTCAACATCAAGACCGCCCACCCCGAATTTTTAGAGTGGCGCTGGCTGTCCGCACCAGCGGTGCTTGACGCGATTGTGCCCTTTAAGCGGGCGATTTACCAACAGGTTTTTGACGGTTTCAAAGCCTATTTGTAACGGGCAGCCAGAAAGCACCTTACCTGCTCGACCTTTGATTTGGCCACCGGCAACTGTCCGCCATCCCGCAGGGTCAAACGAAATTTTCCTGCTGATTTATCGAGCGAAAGCATAGCATTACACGCCACCCAATGGGAGCGGTGCACCAACATGCCTTTAACTTCATCCAGCATGTCAATGGCTTCACCAAAGGCCATCCGGTGCAGGTGCACGCCTTTTTCGGTGACAATTTCCACATAATGGTCGCGCGCTGAAACCGATGCCAGCTTGCCTTGTAAATGCAGCGGCAAAATACTGTCTAGCCCACCCGTGCCGTGGCGCTCCTGATAGGCGCAAAAACTGATTATGGCCCGTATGCGCAGGGTTAAAAACCCCAACCCTAGCGTGAAAATAATGGTATTCGGTATCAGAAACTCATAAAACCCCTGCGGCGCGACAGGCAAAACCATGGCAGAAACAGCCGGCCCGATCAGGCTAACGATATTGGCGGCCAAAATAGATTGCAACATGGTCAAATTGATCAGTTTGACGCCGTATAAAAAATGAAGGGGCAGGGTTACAAAGGCCAACAATGTCAGAACAGCCACCGCAATCAGCGCCATCAATAGAATGAACAGCGGACGCAGCCAGCCGATCTCTGCTCCAGGCTGCACAAATGCCCCGGTGCTGATGACCAGCAATCCCAGACCCGCCACCACAATATATAGCTCGTAACTGTAAATATGGGCGAAAATCACACGGCGTGCTGCCCCAATCGTGTCGGCAAACCCGGGCTTGGCTGAACGGCGCATCCGGTCGTAAATCTGTTCTAGCACAACCAAGTTCTTATTGAATCTGTAGGCACGAAATTTTTCGACCTTATCCGCCAGATGCTGAAATATATGAGAGAGCTTTTGCACGTTTTTGCCGTAAAAAGGAATGCTTATTGTAATCGAACATATTTTGAATAAAACTTAAAGGAGAAATTGTGTAAAATGTGTCGCACTATGTTGCCGTTTATAGTTCAGCTATTTTGATAAACGGGAAAAACATACTGTTAGAGGTCACCCCCAGCCATGGTTCGCCCCCAAAATCAGCGCTTTGGGCGATCTCGACCAGCCGGTAAAAGCTTTTGCGATCAATGCGGGCGTCAAGATTGGCGCGCACCCGCACATAGGGGGCGGGTTCACCGGCGGCGCTATGCTCAAGCCGCATCGGGTGCTTGGCCCCCAGCTCGAACACATCACCAACATTGGTGGTAAAGGTTATAACCGGCCCTTCGGTGACCGTAAAATCAACCGCGATAAACGGCACGTCCTCGACCTTTATGCCAACCTTTTCAACCGGGGTAACCAAAAAATAATCGTCGCCCTCGCGCTTTAGAATGGTGGCAAACAGCTTTACCAACCCCAACCGCCCGATCGGCGTGCCAAGGTAAAACCATGTGCCGTCGCGTTTGATCTGCATATCAAGGTCGCCGCAAAAATCGGGGTTCCACAAATGCACCGGCGCTGGCCCGCGCGCCGCAAAGCCCCGCGCGGCACTGGCCAGGCTGTCTGCGCTTGCCTTCACGGAATTCTGATCGGGTTTTGCCATTTTTATCGCCTGTTTCGGAGGATTTGTGCCCATAAGATAGCAGCTTTGCTAGACGAATCCAGCGCGGTTGTTAAACTGGCGCAAATTTAAGGGGAACCGACCATGCCAGACACCGCAAATCTTGAGCAGATCAGAGCGCTGAGCGCGCAACTGAAAGCCGCCAAAGCGATGATCGCACGGCGGGTTATTGGCCAGACAGAGGTGGTTGACCAAACCCTGATGACCGTGCTGTGCGGCGGCCACGGGCTGCTTGTCGGGGTGCCCGGCCTAGCCAAAACCCTATTGGTAGAGGCGCTCGGCACTGTGCTTGGCCTCAATTCAAACCGCGTGCAATTCACGCCAGATCTGATGCCGGCCGATATTCTGGGTTCAGAAGTGCTGGAAACCGCCGATGATGGCAGCCGCGCTTTTCGCTTCATCAAAGGGCCGGTTTTTTGCCAGCTGATGATGGGCGACGAAATTAACCGCGCCAGCCCGCGCACCCAGTCGGCGCTGTTGCAGGCAATGCAGGAACACCATGTAACCGTTGCCGGCCAACGCTTTGATTTACCAGCCCCTTTTCATGTGCTGGCCACCCAGAACCCGGTTGAGCAAGAGGGCACATACCCCCTGCCCGAAGCCCAGCTTGACCGGTTTTTGATGCAGATCGACATTGATTACCCAAGCTATGACGACGAGCGCGCCATCATTCTGGCCACCACCGGCACCGCCACATCAACGCTCGAGCCGGTGTTTGACGCCGAAAGCCTGATGGCCGCCCAACAGCTGATCCGCCGCATGCCGGTGGGCGAGCAGGTGGTTGATATGATCCTTGAGCTTGTGCGCGCCGCGCGGCCGGGCAGTGCGGGGGCAAGTGATCTGGTCAACAAAGCCGTGGTCTGGGGGCCGGGGCCGCGCGCGGCGCAGGCTTTAATGCTGGCGGTGCGGGCGCGCGCCCTGCTTCAGGGCCGCTTGGCACCCTCGATTGACGATGCGGCGGCGCTGGCGCGGCCGGTTCTGGTGCACCGCATGGCGCTGGGTTTTGCCGCGCGCGCCGAAAATATCTCGTTGTTGGAGGTGATTGACGATCTAAGCACCACCGCCGCCCGCAAAAGCGCCGCCGCGTGAGCCAAACCCCGCAATCCCTACGTGCAAAGGCAAGCACCCCCCAAGATCTGCGCGCCCGCGCGATTGCCCCCCAAGATCTGCGCGCCCGCGCGCAAGCTCTGGCCGGTGCCCTGCCGCCGCTTTTGGCCGATGCCGAGCGCTTGGCGGCCAATGTTGCCATGGGCGCGCATGGCCGCCGCCGCGCCGGTAGTGGTGAAAGTTTCTGGCAATATCGCCACGCCATGCCCGGTGACAGCCTAGGCAGCATAGACTGGCGGCGTTCGGGGCAGGGCGATGCGCTGTTTATCCGCGAGCGTGAATGGGAGGCCAGCCAGACCGTCGGTTTCTGGGTCGACCCCTCCAAAGCGATGGATTATTTTAGCGGCAAAAATGCCCCCAAGGGCGAGCGCGCCAAATTGCTGACACTGGCCTGCGCCAGCCTGCTTAGCCGCGCCGGTGAGCGGGTCGCCTTGCTGGCATCGCCCGCGGCCCGCCCCGGTTTTGGCCAAAGCAAGTTGCAGCAAATGGCGCTTGCGCTCGGCAATCTTGGCGATGGTTCTGATTATGGCCCACTGCCCCACCCCCACGGCGTGCGCGGCGGCCACCGGCTGTTTTTCTCTGATTTCATGGGCGATGAAAGCACGATCTTCCCCGCCCTCAACGCCCATGCCGAGGCCGGAAATGACGGCGCGATCATTCACATCCTTGACCCGTCCGAGGCCGACTTCCCCTATGATGGCCGGATCATTTTTGAAAGCATGGGCGGGTTGATCGATTTTGAAACCAAGCGCGCCAAGGCCCTGCGCGAGGAATACCGCGAAAGACTGTCGGCGCGCTCTGATCGGTTGAAGCTATGGGCGCACCGCGCCGGTTGGCATTATTTGCGCCACAGCACCGATACCGCGCCACAATCGGCATTATTATGGCTTTTCAATGCCTTGGGGGCAGATAAATGATCGGTTTCCTTTCGCCTGCCATCTTGCTTGGCCTGCTGGCGTTGCCGCTTTTATGGTGGTTGCTGCGCGCGGTGCCGCCCGCGCCCTCTCGCCGCCGCTTTCCGGGGGTGCGGCTGTTATTGGGGCTAAAAGACCCCGAAAGCACGCCAGACCACACCCCGTGGTGGTTGTTATTGCTGCGCCTTGCCGCGCTCGCCGCCGCCATTGTCGCCTTTGCCGAGCCGGTGCTGAACCCGCGCGGCCAAAGCGCGGGTTCGGGGCGGCTTTTGGTGTTGCTCGATGGCGGCTGGGCCTCGGCCCCTGATTGGCGGGCGCGGCTGGCCAAGGTTGAAGATGTGCTTAAATCCTCCACCCGTCCGGTGGCGCTGCGGCTGCTGACCGACCCGTTGCCGTTAGAGGGCGACCTTGGCTTTACCGCCCCGCAAGACCTGACGCCGATTATCAACAGCCTGACGCCCGCACCCTTTACGCCCGACCGCGCCGCCTTTGCCGACTGGCTGCAAAACAACCCGCAACAACCGTTCGAGACCATCTGGTTAACCGATGGTATCGGCAACGCCGCCCCGCTGGCCAAGGCGCTGCAAGCCCAAGGCGCGCTAAGCGTGGTGCAGGCGCCGCAAGCCGCGCTATCATTATTGCCCGCGCGGATCGAGGCCGACCAGCTGGTGCTGCCGGTGCATCGGGTTGAAAGCACGGGGGCGCGTAACGTATCGGTGCTGGCCATCGGCCCCGCGCCCGACGGGGTTGAACAGGTATTGTGGCGCACGGTTGCCAGCTTTGAAGCGGGCGAGACCGACACATTGGCGATATTCGATATGCCGTTCGAGCTGCGCAACCGTATTAAACGCATGGCGCTTGAAACCGGCGTTTCAGCCGGCGGGGTGGTGCTGGCCGATAGCGGGCTTGTGCGCCGCAAAGTCGCGCTTTACACCCCGCGCGACAGTCAGGAAGGGCCGCAACTGGTCGACCCGTTGTTTTACCTTAAAAAGGCGCTGGAGCCCTCGTCTCAGATCATCCGTGGCACGCTGGACGAGCTGCTTTTGGCGGTGCCCGATGTGCTGATACTGGCCGATGTCACCACCCTGTCGGCCGATGAAACCGCGCGCGTGCTGACATGGGTTGAAGCGGGCGGCACCCTGCTGCGCTTTGCCGGCCCGCGTTTGGCCGCCGCCAGCCGCGAGCTTGGCGCGCAAGACCCGCTATTGCCGGTCGCCCTGCGCGCCGGTGGCCGCCAGCTTGGCGGCGCGATGACATGGGCCACCCCCAAACGCCTGCGCCCTTTTGCTGCCGACAGCCCCTTTGCCGGCCTGACCCCGCCTGATGATGTCCAGGTTTTTGCCCAGGTGCTGGCCCAGCCCGGGCCTGATCTGGCGGGCAAGGTGATGGCGGCGCTGGAAGACGGCACACCCTTGGTAACCGCCGCGCGCCAAGGACAGGGGCGGATAGTGCTGTTTCACGTTACCGCCAATGCCGAATGGTCGAACCTGCCGCTTTCGGGCCTGTTTGTCGATATGCTGACGCGGCTTTCGGTCAGTGCGCGCGGCGGCGCGGCAGCGGCAGATGAGCTAACCGGCCAAAACTGGTTGCTGACCCGTGCGCTGGACGGTTTTGGCAATTTGCTGGATGCCAAGGCCGCACAGGCGGTCAGCGGCGAGGTGCTAAGCACCGGCCCGCGCAATGCCGCCACCCCGCCGGGCTATTACCAAAGCAATGACCGCGAGGTCGCCATCAACCTGCTCAGCCAGCAAACCCTGCCGGTGGCGCTATCGGGCCTGCCCGCCAATGTGGCCATCGAGGGCTTTGACACCCGCCCCGAAACCCCGCTGAAACCGTCGTTTTTGCTGCTGGCATTCGTGCTGCTGGCGCTTGATATTCTGGCCTCGCTCTTTATTTCGGGGCGCCTGAGCGGTGGCGCGCAGGTGGCGCTGGCGCTGCTGCTGTTGGGCGCGGCGCCGCAGGCCGATGCCCAGACGGCCGATGATACCCGCGCCCTGCTGGCCGCCAACAACACCGCGCTCGCCTATGTGCTGACCGGCGACAGCCGCACCGACGAAATATCGCGCGCCGGTCTTTACGGGCTATCGCGCACTTTGTTCGAGCGCACCTCGATCGAGCCTGTCGACCCGATTTCGATTGATATCGAGCGTGATGATATTTCACTGATCCCGTTTATTTACTGGCCGATATCGGACCAGCAGGCAACGCTTTCCATGCAGGCGGTTGGTCGGGTCAACACCTATCTGCGTAATGGCGGGATGATCCTGTTTGACACCCGCGACGCCCAGCTCGGGGCGGGGTCTATCAACGGTGCGGCCCTGCAACGCCTGACCGCGCAGCTCGAAATCCCGCCATTGGCGCCAATCGAGCCCGACCATGTGCTGACCCGCTCGTTTTATTTGCTAGAGGTGTTTCCGGGCCGCTGGAACAAGGGTGAATTATGGGTCGAGGCCCCCAGCAACCTGAGCACGGTCGAGGGCGCGCCGTTTCGCAACCTGAATGACGGGGTGACGCCGGTGGTGATCGGCGCCAACGATTTTGCCAGTGCCTGGGCGCTGGATGCGCGCGGTCGGCCGATGTATCCGGTGGGCACCGGCGCGCGCGGCGAGCGCCAGCGCGAACTGGCAAAACGTTTCGGGGTTAACCTGATCATGTATGTGATGACCGGCAATTATAAATCCGATCAGGTGCATATACCGGCGCTGCTTGAAAGGCTGGGGCAATGAACACGACCTCTATCACCTTTGACCCTGTGCTGCCGCTTTGGCTGCTGGCCGCGCTTTTTGCGCTGGCGGCAACCCTGCTTGGCTTTGCCGCGTGGCGCGGGCTAAAGGGCTGGTGGCTGCGCACGCTGGCGCTGGCGGCGCTGGCTTTGGCACTGGCCAACCCGCTTTGGCGCGAGGAAAACCGCATACCCGAAACCGACGCGGTGGTGATTGTGGTTGATAAAACCTCGTCCCAAACCCTGACCGTGCGGCCCGAACAAACCACCACTGCGCTGGCTGAACTGCAAGCGGCGCTGGCCGCCCTGCCAAACCCGCCCGAGGTGGTTTTGCGCGAGGTGCAGGATGCGGGCCGTGACGGCACCCTGCTGGTAAAAACCCTGCGTGAGGCCACCGGCACCATTGCGGCCAACCGCCTGTCGGGGGTGTTTTTGCTGACCGACGGGGTGGTTGCCGACGCCAACACCGCCTATGTGCCCGCCGCCCCCGTGCAACAGCTGATCACCGGCAAGGCCAGCGACTGGGACCGCTCTATCACCGTTAAAACCGCCCCCGCTTTCGGCATTGTCGGCGAGGAGGTGCAACTGGTGTTGCGGATCGAAGACAAGGGCGCGGCGCCGGATTCAAGCGGGATTGCGCGGGTGATTGCCACCATTGACGGCGGGCAGGAACAGGTGATCGACCTGCCGCTCAACACCGATGTGCCGTTGAACCTGACCATAAACCACGCCGGTATCAACCTGCTGGAGGTCCGCACACCAGAGGTGGCGGGCGAGCTGACCGGCCTGAACAACCGCGCGATTTTAAGCGTAAACGGCGTGCGCGACCGTTTGCGGGTGCTGCTGATCTCGGGTGAGCCTTATGCTGGCGAGCGCACATGGCGCAACCTGCTAAAGGCTGATCCATCGGTTGATCTGGTGCATTTTACCATCCTGCGCTCGCCCGAAAAGCAAGACGGCGTTCCCTATGAGGAAATGTCGCTGATCGCTTTTCCGACGCAGGAGCTGTTTACCGAAAAGATCAGCGATTTTGATTTGATTATTTTTGACCGCTTTCGCCGTCAGGGCGTGTTGCCGCAGGTTTACATAGAAAATGTCGCGAATTATGTGCGTGGCGGTGGCGCGGTGCTGATCGCCTCGGGGCCATCATTTGCCAGCGCGGAAAGCCTGTATCGTTCGCCTTTGCGCGCGATTTTGCCTGCCGCCCCCACGGGGCGTGTGCTGGAACAGGGGTTTTTGCCACGGGTTACCGAGATTGGCAAACGCCATCCGGTAACCCAGGGGCTGGAAGGGCAGGGGGTTGATGGCGGCGACCCCACTTGGGGCCGCTGGATGCGGATTGTCGAGGTCGCCCCGCTGGCTGGTGACACGGTGATGGCGGGCCCCGACGGGCGGCCGTTGTTGCAACTGTCACGGGTGGGTGATGGCCGGTTGGCGCTGCTGGCCTCTGATCAGGCATGGCTCTGGAGCCGGGGTTTCGAGGGCGGCGGGCCACAACGCGAATTGCTGCGGCGGCTGGCCCATTGGCTGATGAAAGAGCCGGAGCTGGAGGAAAACGTGCTGAGCGCGTCGGCGCGCGGCATGGATGTGGTGGTCGAACGCCAGATGCTCAGCGGCGAGGTTGGTGATTTAACCGTGGTTTCGCCGAGCGGGGTTACGCAGGTGCTGGGTTTTGATAAAATATCCGAGGGCCGCTGGCGGGCCGGTTTTGTAGCGGATGAAAGCGGGGTTTACCGGCTATCAGAGGGCGACGCGCAGGCCGTGGTTGCCACTGGCCCCGCCACCCCCGCCGAGTTCGTTGACCCGATCGCCACCCCCGCCCCCCTGGCGGCCATGGTCACGGCCACCGGCGGCGGAAGCTTTGCGCTTGAGGCCGGCCTGCCAAACCTGCGGGTGGTGCGCGAAGGCCGCGCCGCCAAGGGGCGTGGCTGGATGGGCGTGGTGGCGCGCGGGGCTTATACCGTGCAGGATGTGCGCTTGAAACCGATGGCGGCGGGCTGGATATACCTGTTGATAGCGGCGTTTTTCAGCCTGCTGGCATGGCGGGTAGAGGGGCGATAGGCTCAGGTAAACACCGCCGAGGCGAAGCCGAGGCCACGGCCGGCGGCAGGCACCGTGTTTTCAGCTTTGCTGAAAACCGTGCCTTGGCAGAGGGGGGCTTTAGCTCCCCGAGGTCAAGGCAGGCTGGTGCGGGGTTACAGCCCCGGGCGCGCGCCTCCTCGGCGAGCTGAAGTCGGGCCTGCGCCCCTTTGTTCAGCCCACCTCGTCGGCGCGGGCCGTGCCAAGGCACGACCGGTGCTTAGCTGAAAGGTATTATTTTTGGCCGCATGTTTGACCTGATCTGCCATGGGTGTCGGTGCAGGCGCTAAAACGGGTAAACCGGTGCCGGGCCGATGGTGAAAGGGCCGATGCGGGTTTGGCCGTTTTCAAACACCAGCGTGAACACCAGATTGCCGCCGTTCGAGGCCGCGTTAAGGGCGCGTTGCAGGGTGATTTTCTGGGTCGGGGCAAGGGCGCTGGCGCGGGTGAACACATTGTATAGCGTCTGCCAGTTTTCGACCTCAAAACCCAAACTGCCCTCGATATAACCGTTATTTGCGCGTCGCAGATCACCGGTTACAGTCAGCACCGAGCGCCCCCAAACCAGTGTGCTGGGCGCAATGATGGCGCGCCCGGGTCGGGGCGGTGTGCCGCTTTCAAGCGCTTGCCGGTTGATTTCGCGGTCAAATTCCAGCAGGGACGATAGCTTGAGCGCGTCAACCTTGTCCGGCAGTCCCGCCCCGCCGCCGATGAGCGAGGTCAGGCTGGCAGGCGGGGCAATACCGGCCAGATCAATCTTTAGCCGATAGCTGTTTGGCGGGCCTTCGGGCCGCAGTTCGGCGTTCAGCGTGGCGATTTTGGCGGCACCAAACAGCCCTTGCAGGGCCAGCGCAGCCCCCTTTAACGCCAGCCTTGCCAGCGGCAGGTTGACCGTCGGCGTGACCGCGACACTGGCCTGCATCAGGCTGCCGTTCAGGCGTATCGACCCCTCGGGGGTGGTGAAAACCTGCGCGCCGCCCAGCGTAAGCGTGGCCTGCGTCGGTTGGTATGAGAGCGCGGCAATGCGCGCCCTGTCGCCCTGCCAGCCCCATTTTCCGTTTGGCGTGCGAAAATCAAGCCCGGTCAGGGTGGTGTCAAACCGGCCCGGAAACCCCTCGACCCCCAGATTGCGGCTTTGCACCTGCCAGCCGCTGGCGCGTCCGCCCTCGACCGCGCTGGCATACAGCTTTTCTTGTGCCCGCGCGCCGATATACCAATAGCCGCTCCAACCAACGACTAGCAGGATCGCCAGTTTCAGTAACGATTTCATTTTAGGGCTCCCGATTGCCGTGGGTTGCGGGTATACAGGCGGCCAGTATAGCACAAGCCGCGCAGGGGCGCTAATTGCAATGTATCAAAACGGGTTATGGGTGTTTGGCTACGGGTCGCTGATCTGGAATCCGGGCTTTGACTATGCCCAAAAACAACTGGCAGAGCTGCACGGCTTTCACCGGGCGTTCTGCATGTGGTCGGTGCATTATCGCGGCACCGAATCCACCCCCGGGCTGGTGCTGGCGCTAGACCCTATGGCGGGCGCGCGTTGCCGCGGGGTGGCCTACCACATAGCCGCTAGCGCCGCCGCCGAGGCCCATCAATACCTGCGCGACCGAGAGCTGATATCATCGGCCTATTATGAAAAGCTGCACCCGGTTTTGCTGGCCGATGGCCGCGAAGTCAACGCCCTGTGCTATATTGTCGACCGCGACCACAGCCAGTATGCGGGCGGGCTGGGGCTGGAGGCGCAAGCGGCGGTGATTGCTCGCGCCAGCGGCTCTGCCGGCCCCAACTATGAGTATCTGCACAATACCGTGCGCCACCTGGCCAAGCTGGGGATAGAGGATAACGATCTGGAAACATTGGGCAAAATGGTGCCGCCCGCGCGCTAGTGCCTTTGCGCCGGCTTCCGGAAACATGGCTTTGCAGGGCGCGTTTGCCGCGGCCTTTCCGCCCGATCACCATATTTTTAACCTATTTGAGACGATTTCCCTTGAAGCTCGGCAAATAAACCCGAAGTTAAAAGGTAAGCATTAGGCTGCCATAGGCGCAGCTTGCATTTTATTTCGGGCCAGGAGGGCTAGATGCCATCATTTTCCACCACTCTTGAAGAGGCCATCCACAAGGCGCTGAGCCTCGCCAATGAACGCCGCCACGAGCTGGCCACGCTGGAGCACCTGCTTTTGGCGCTGGTTGACGAGCCCGAGGCCCGCAAGGTGATGACCGCCTGCGCCGTTGATCTGGACAAACTTAAACGCCAGCTAACGCGGTTTATCGACAACGACCTTGATTCGCTGGTTTCTGAGATCGAGGGCAGCGAGGCCGCCCCCACCACCGGTTTTCAGCGCGTGATCCAGCGCGCCGCCATTCATGTGCAAAGCTCGGGCCATGCCGAGGTGACGGGCGCCAACGTGCTGGTCGCGATCTTTACCGAGCGCGAAAGCCACGCCGCCTATTACCTGCAACAACAGGATATGACCCGCTATGACGCGGTTAACTTTATCAGCCACGGGGTTGCCAAAGACCCTGCCTATAATGAAAACGTGCCCTTGCAGGGTGCCGGTGATCTGGCCGATGACGTAACGCCGGACGAAAAGAAAGAAACCGCGCTCGACAAATATTGCGACGACCTGAACGCCAAAGCCCGCGCAGGAGAGGTTGACCCCCTGATCGGCCGCCAGCACGAGGTTGACCGCTGCATTCAGGTTCTGTGCCGGCGGCGCAAAAACAACCCCATTCTGGTCGGCGATCCGGGCGTGGGCAAAACCGCCATCGCGGAAGGCCTTGCGCGCAAAATCGTTGATGAAGAAGTGCCAAAGGTGCTGTCGGAAACCACGATATTCTCGCTCGATATGGGCGCTTTGCTGGCGGGCACCCGCTACAGGGGCGACTTCGAGGAACGCCTGAAAGCGGTGATGAAAGAGATGGAAGAGCATGACAATGCCGTGCTGTTCATTGATGAGATCCACACCGTGATTGGCGCTGGCGCGACCTCTGGCGGGGCGATGGATGCCTCGAACCTGCTTAAACCGGCGCTTCAGGGCGGCAAGCTGCGCTGCATGGG
>CAYWXQ010000012.1:0-25482 GCA_964462475.1 uncultured Rhodobacterales bacterium
ATATTACTGAAATTATGCGACGCTTCTTGCCCAAACGCGCGCTCGACCGTATATATGCTGGTATCTAAAGGAGATATGACATGTTTTCCGACCCTCTGTTTTTATTGGTGATTGCGGCCGGGCTTTCGACCCTCGGCGTGCTGGTTTTGGGGCTGCTGACATTCGCCAAAGGTGGCGAGTTTCACAAGCGCAACTCGAACAAAATCATGCGCTGGCGGGTGGGGCTGCAGTTTTTAACCGTGGTGCTGTTTATGGCCTGGATATATTTTACCAAGGGGTTTTAGCCGTTGGTAACGCTCAATAAAATATATACGCGCACTGGTGATGGTGGTGATACCGCGTTGGGTAACGGTGTGCGCGTGCCCAAAGAATCGTTGCGGGTGGCGGCCTATGGCACCGTTGATGAAACCAATGCCGCCATCGGGCTGGCAAGGCTATATGCAAAGGCTGAGGTTGATGCGGCATTGGCGCGGATACAGAACGATATGTTTGATCTGGGGGCTGATTTGTGCCGCCCTGAAATGGAAAAAGACGCAAAAGCAGATTACCCGCCGTTGCGGATGGCAAGCCGCCAAACCGCGCGGCTGGAAGCCGAGATTGACGCGATGAATGCCGCGCAGGCACCGCTTAAAAGCTTTATTTTGCCGGGGGGCACGGCGCTGGCGGCGCATTTGCACCTGTGCCGCACCGTTTCGCGGCGGGCAGAAAGGTTGAGCGTTGAACTATCTAGAATCGAAAGCGTGAATCCGGCGGCGATCAAGTATTTGAACCGGCTATCGGACTGGTTTTTTGTGGCGGCGCGCGCGGCCAATGATAACGGCAAAGCCGATGTGTTATGGGTGCCCGGGGCCAACCGTTAGCCCTTGACGCCAAGTTTTTCTTGCAGTGCAGCAAAAATGCTGATTGACTGCGCCCGCAACCCCCAATTTTGGGCCCAAATCTGGAGATTCGCGCTATGAAGGTGCTTGTGCCTGTCAAACGTGTGATTGACTATAACGTTAAAGTTCGCGTCAAAGCGGATGGTAGCGGCGTCGATCTTGCCAATGTTAAAATGTCGATGAACCCGTTTGATGAAATCGCGGTGGAAGAGGCGATTCGGCTGAAAGAGGCCGGAACGGTGAGCGAAATCGTAGCGGTATCGATCGGCGTCAAGCAAAATCAGGAAACCCTGCGCACCGCGTTGGCGATGGGTGCTGACCGCGCGATCCTGATTATTGCCGCTGATGATGTGCATCAGGATATTGAGCCGCTGGCGGTGGCCAAGCTACTGAAAGCGGTGGCAGATGAGGAAAATCCGGGGCTTATTTTGCTTGGAAAACAAGCGATTGACAATGATATGAACGCCACCGGCCAAATGCTGGCGGCGCTGCTGGGCTGGTCGCAGGCGACCTTTGCCTCGGAACTTTTGGTTGAGGGCGATAGTGCTACGGTAACCCGCGAGGTCGATGGCGGGTTGCAAACCATCAAGGTTAAAATGCCGGCAATCGTGACGGTTGATTTGCGCCTGAACGAGCCGCGCTACGCCAGCCTGCCCAACATTATGAAGGCCAAACGCAAGCCGCTAGACGAGAAAACGCCGGGCGATTATGGCGTTGATGTGACGCCGCGCCTGACCATCACCAGCACGGTTGAGCCAAGCGGTCGCGCCGCGGGGGTTAAGGTCGCCGATGTTGGCGAACTTGTTGAAAAACTTAAAGAAGCGGGGGTAATCTGATGGCTGTTCTTTTATTGGCCGAGGTCAACGGCGCCGAGCTGTCGGTTGACCAGACCGCAAAAACTGTGAGCGCGGCCAAGGCATTGGGCGACGTTACGGTGCTGTGCGTTGGCGCAGGCTGCGGTGGCGCTGCCGAGGCCGCAGCCAAAATAGACGGTGTTGCCAAGGTGCTTTGTGCCGATGACGCTGCCTATGGCAACGGTTTGGCCGAGCCGGTTGCGGATTTAATTGTTAGTCTTGCGGGCGATTTCGAGCATATTTTGGCACCGGCGACCACAAACGGCAAAAACATTCTGCCCCGTGTGGCGGCATTGCTTGATGTGATGGTAATATCGGATGTGAGCGGTATTATCAGCACCGATACATTCGAGCGCCCGATCTATGCCGGCAATGCCGTGCAAACCGTGCAATCGACCGACGGTAAAAAGGTTATGTCTATCCGCACCACGGGGTTCGACGCGGCGGCATCGACCGGCAGTGCCAGCGTTGAAAATATTGCCGCAGCGGGTAACCCGGGCCTCTCGGAATGGCTGGAAGACAAGGTTCAAACCTCTGACCGGCCCGAGCTGACCAGTGCAAAAATTGTCGTTTCCGGTGGTCGCGGCGTTGGATCAGAGGAAAAATTTGCCTTAATCGAACAATTGGCCGATAAACTCGGTGCCGCCGTTGGGGCCTCGCGCGCGGCGGTTGATTCTGGCTATGCACCTAATGACTGGCAGGTCGGGCAAACCGGCAAAGTGGTTGCGCCTGAACTATACATAGCGGTGGGTATTTCTGGCGCGATCCAGCATCTTGCCGGGATGAAAGACAGCAAAATTATTGTCGCCATCAACAAAGACGAAGACGCGCCAATATTTCAGGTTGCCGATTTTGGTTTGGTTGCCGATTTGTTTGACGCTGTTCCCGCGCTTACCGACGCGCTCTAAACATATGGCCCGCCGCTTTGGCGGGCCGCTCAACCCCGAGGAAATATCATGGCTATTCAAACCGTTGGCGTTATTGGCGCCGGGCAGATGGGCAATGGGATTGCCCATGTTTTCGCCGCTGCCGGATTTGACGTGTTGCTGCAGGATATTTCTGCCGAGGCGGTTGAGGCCGCATTGGCGAAAATCTCGGCCAATCTTGACCGGCAAATCAAAAAGGAAAAGCTGACCGAAGCGCAGAAGGCAGAAACACTAGCGCGCATCAAAGCCTCTGAATCTCTTGCAGAAATTGGCCGGCGCGACCTTATCATCGAGGCCGCTACCGAGGTGGAAAAGATTAAACACCAGATATTTGCCGACCTCGCGCCGCATCTGGCTGAAAATACGATCCTTACCTCGAACACCTCGTCGATTTCGATCACACGGCTGGCGGCGGCTACGGCCAAGCCCGAGCAATTTATGGGGCTGCATTTTATGAACCCGGTGCCGGTAATGCAACTGGTAGAGCTGATTCGCGGCATCGCCACCAGTGAGCCCACCTTCAGGGCGCTGGAAGAGGTGGTGGTGCGATTGGGCAAGACCTCAACCAGCGCCGAAGACTTTCCGGCTTTTATTGTGAATCGCATTTTAATGCCGATGATCAACGAGGCAGTTTATACCCTTTATGAGGGTGTCGGCACGGTGCAAAGCATTGATACTTCGTTGAAATTGGGTGCCAACCACCCGATGGGCCCGCTTGAACTGGCCGATTTTATCGGGCTTGATACCTGCCTTTCGATCATGAACGTGCTGCATGACGGGTTGGCCGATACCAAATATCGGCCGTGTCCGCTGCTGGTTAAATACGTTGAGGCCGGCTGGCTTGGCCGTAAGACCAAGCGCGGATTTTATGACTATCGCGATGGCGCGCCGGTGCCGACGCGTTAAGTTCTTTCACCAAACAACCCGTCAACCAATGCCTTTAACGCCGCCGAAAGCGCATCTGCATCCGGCCCGTCGGTGATCACCTCAATCTGTGTGCCATTCGAAGCGGCCAGCATCAGCAGGCCCATAATCGAATCGCCGCCCGCGCTTTCGCCGTCTTTGTGCACGGTCGCAGTGGCATCAAACTGCTCGCAAATTTCGACAAACTTGGCCGATGCCCGCGCGTGTAGGCCCTTTTCATTCTTGATATCCAGAATCATCTATTCATTGCCCTGTTTGGAAGGTTCCATAGAATTCATATACTTTCGGCCAGCCTCGCACGCACATTTGCTGGCGCGATCCACCCCGAGATCGCGCGATTTTGCGAGCTTCACCAGCAGCGGCAGGTTGGCGCCATATATCACCTTGCGCAGACCTTTAGCGCAGGCGTTAACCGCCAAATTCGAGGGCGTGCCGCCGAAAAGATCGGTGACCACAACCACGCCATCGCCATCATCAACCTGGTTTACCGCTAAACTAATTTCCGTTTGTTTGGTTGCGCGATCATCCCCGCGCGAGATAGAAATCGCGCGTGTGCCGGGTAATTTCCCTACAACATGCTCCATTGCCGCCAGATATTCTGCCGCCAAACCGCCATGCGCCACAATTACGATTCCGATCACGTCCCTGCCCCTTTCGATGGCCAGCGCTCCATTTCCCGGTGTCGTTTGCTGACCAGCCAGCCGTGTTGTGCAAGAATAGCTGCCAGTTTTTCGGCCACAAAAACCGAGCGGTGTTGACCGCCGGTGCACCCCATGGCCACGCTGAAATAGGCTTTACCCTCGGCCTGATAGGCCGGCAATAACAGATCTAGCAGATCAACAAGTTTTGTGAAAAATGGATCAAACAGCGGGTCGCTTTGCACATATTCACCGACTGGAGGCGCCAAACCGGTAAGGGCGCGCAGTGCTTTTTCCCAATGGGGGTTGCGCAGAAAACGGCAATCAATCATCATGTCGGCGCCGCGCGGCGTGCCCCGTTTATACGAGAACGACTGCACCGAAACCGACAGCCGCGTCGCGTCGCTTTTGTTGAACCAGCACGTCAGTTCGGCCCGCAATTGATGCGGAGTCAGCGCCGAGGTATCGACCAGAATATCGGCGCGGCTACGCAATTCGCTAAACAGGGCGATTTCACGCTCGATCCCGATGGTCGGCGAGCCGTCCGGCGACGCCGGGTGGCGCCTTCGGGTTTCGCTAAAACGGCGCAGCAGGGCTTCGGGAGAGCAGTCAAGAAACAGCAATGCGGCGGTATAATCCGGGTTTCGCTCAATATTATCAAGCACTTCCAGCAATGCTGCGCAAGAAAATCCGCGCGTGCGCGAATCCACCCCGATCGCGAGCGTTTTTGCCGTAGGCGGGCCGGACAGAATACGGCCAATAAGCCCCAAGGGCAGGTTGTCGATGGTTTCGATGCCGAAATCTTCCATCGCCTTGATCGCCGTGGTGCGCCCGGCGCCTGCCGGCCCTGTTACGATAACTATTTCTTGGCTTTGCACCGGTTTCACTGGTCTCACACTGTGGGCAAAAGCTGCCCACCCCCTAACAAACACCAAATTATTGCCCCGAGATTGGGGGTATTTTTGCCGCAAATCAGCGGCACAGCGACCCCCGAGATCGTTACGGTTTGTGGCTCGGGTAGCCGCCTTTTTGCAGTTTTATCCAAATCGACCACAATAGCCAGCCCTGCCTGATCAATTGACTTCACAGTAACGAGCCCGAGATGGCGTGCCTCGATTAACCCGTTGATATTGTTCGGGCAGTGCAGAAATAATTCTTCGCCCAAACGTCTAACCTGAACAGCATCATCAGCGACCAGATCGGCACCATATGCCAATAACTGCCATGCAAGGCCCGACTTTCCGGCACCTGCCGCCCCGATAATAAGCACGCCGTGGCCGTTGCGTGAAACCGCGCTGCCGTGCAGGGTGGTCAACGCGGTAGTTTAACGCTAAACAATGCGCCGCCTTTATCGGTATTTCTGGCCGTGATTGTGCCGCCATGGGCCTCGACAATTTGCTTCGAGATCGCCAACCCAAGGCCCGAATGCTCGCCAAACTGTGCTTCGGGGCGCTCGGAGTAGAAGCGAGAGAATATGTCCTCGAGATTTTCAGCCGGAATGCCGGGGCCGTTGTCGCACACGTCGATGACCACTGTGTCAACGCCCGAATCGTATACGCGAATGCCCACCCGCCCGTTTTCAGGCACAAAGCTAAGCGCGTTGGCGACCAGATTGTTAAACACCTGTTCAAGACGGCTACGCAGGCCGCGCACCTCGCCATTGTCGGTGTCGATATGCACCTCGATCTTTGTTTCCGGCACGGTGTTTTGCTGGCGAAAGCTTTCGGCCATGCCGGTCAGTAGCGCGGCTATATTAACCGCTTCCCATGTATCGCGCACCAGGTCGGCCTCTAGCCTTGAGGCGTTTGAAATATCGGTAACCAGCCGATCCATTCGCTCAACGTCGTTTTTTATCACGGATAACAGCGCACTGCGAGAGGCGTCATCTTGCACATACTCAAGGGTTTCAACCGCAGAACGCAGTGATGTTAGCGGGTTTTTAATCTCGTGGGCCACGTCGGCGGCGAAAGATCTGTTTTCGTCAATCCGGTCGAGCAGCGCATCGGTCATGTTAAGCATCGAGCGGGAAAGATCGCCGATTTCGTCTGGTCGGGCGGTCAGGTCAGGGATGTTTATGCGGGCCAGGTTCAGCTTTGCCCCCGCCTCGTTTTGCGCGTTTTGTGCGGCGGCTGACAGGCGGCGCAGCGGGCGGGCGATAGAGTTGGCAAGCACCATCGAAAGGATGATCGAAGACAGGGTTGCGAGTAGAAAAATTTGCAATATTTGTTCGCGCGCCCTGCGGATAATCGCATCGACCTCACCGCGACGCGTCGAGATTAAAATTGCGCCATTGGGGCCCGACGCCCCTGAAATCGGTAGCGCAACGGCAATATAAATTTCGCCGGCCACCGGCAGAACCGCGTTATTGGTGCGCGCATCGCTGGCGATTGCCGTTGCTGCCAGATTGGCAAACTGCTTGCGCAGGTTTTGCTGGCTGTCCACGGCGCTCATATTTCCCATAGGTGCTGAAATTTTTGCCCAAACTTGTTGCAACAGGCCGGTAAAGGCGTCTGATTCGGCATCGGTGCCGATTTTACCGGGCTCTTGCGGCACAAACCCCTGTTTTAGCTGCCCCGCGTTGTCGTATATCTGGACGATAGAGTTGGACGGGGCGACCAGCGAGCGAAACAGTATTCCAAAACTCTCGCTGCCAAGGTCGTCATAAGCGGGGTTATCGCCTTGGCTGCGAATGGCGGCGGCGATCATCTCTGCCTGCGGGGCCAGAACCGCGCTTCGGTATTCGACCTCGGCTTCCTGCGCCTGATTTAGGTAAAGCACCCCGCTGACCAAAATGCCCAATGCAATCAGGTTAAACAGAATAATTTTGCGCGCCAGCGGCGACCGGTTAAAGGCAAACCACCGCCGCGATTGCCCAATGCGTGGCCCGGGGCGACCGATGTTAAACAGGTTCGGAGGAATGTCTTTTGGTGGTGCCATTCAGGCCTCGTTATACCTGTATCCGACCCCGTAGAGGGTCTCGATAGAGCTGTAGGCGTCATCAATTTTTTTGAATTTTTTGCGCAGCCGTTTGATGTGGCTGTCAATGGTGCGGTCGTCCACATAAATTTGGTCAGAATAGGCAGCATCCATTAGCCGGTTGCGCGATTTTACCACACCGGGGCGCTCGGCCAGCTCGTATAAGATGATAAATTCGGTTACGGTCAGCACTACGGGTTCACCCTTCCAGGTTGCCTTATGCCGTTGTTTATCAAGGATTAATGACCCGCAGGTGATCACATCTTCATCGGGTTTATCTTTGTCGTCGGGGTTAAGCAAAATATCGTTGCGCCGCAGCACCGCCTTTATGCGCTCTATCAACAGCCGTTGCGAGAACGGTTTCGAAATATAGTCATCGGCCCCCATCGACAGGCCGACAACCTCGTCCATCTCGTCGTCTTTGGAGGTTAAAAAGATGACCGGCAGGGTCGATTTTTGCCGCAACCGGCGCAACAGCTCCATTCCGTCCATCCGGGGCATTTTAATGTCTAGCACCGCAAGATCGGGCGGGGTGTCTTGCAGGCCAAACAGCGCCGAAGCTCCGTTATTATAGGTTTCAACCTCGAACCCTTCGGCCTTGAGCGCAATGGAAACGGAAATCAAAATATTGCGATCGTCATCTACCAACGCTATTTTTGCCATAATCACCTCCGGCCCGGCATTTATTCTACCTTCTCTTATATTGCCCGAACTTGCAACCGATCTTCGGAAATGTTGCCTTTTGTTGCGCTGCGACAATTTTTTCGCAACAGGCGAAAATTTCACTGGATTTCGCGGGGGCAATCGGGTTTACAAACCCCACCATCGCGGTTCAGGCAGGATTAGCCCTCTGCCATTTTGCATCCGCGGTTTCTTGGGAACAGGGGCCAAAAGCCCCGCAAATGGAGCACCCAGATCATGATGACTGGCAAGGTAAACCCCGCGCAAACGCTTGAAGCAACCGGGATTTCGGGCGTGAAAACCGCGCATTACAATCTGTTGGAGCCTGCCCTGATGCAGCACGCCGTGGCGCGCGGCGAGGGCGATATTGGCATTGGCGGCGCGTTTCTGGTCTCGACCGGCGTGCATACCGGACGGTCGCCAAAAGATAAGTTCGTGGTCAACGAGCCGTCGGTCAAAGACACGATTTGGTGGGAAAACAACCCACCAATGGAGGTGCAAGCCTTTGAAACCCTTCACAAAGATATGCTCGCGCATATGGAGGGTGGCGAATATTTTGTGCAAGACCTGTTTGGCGGTGCCGACCCCAATTACCGGCTAAATGTCCGGATGGTTACCGAGCTGGCATGGCACAGCCTGTTCATTCGCCACATGCTGCGCCGCCCCGAGCTAGAGGAGCTGGAGCACTTTACCCCCGAATTCACCATCATCAATTGCCCCTCGTTTCAGGCTGTCCCTGCCCGCCACGGTTGCCGCTCTGAAACCGTGATCGCAATTTCGTTTGAGCAAAAGCTTGTGCTGATCGGCGGCACGTCTTACGCCGGTGAAAACAAAAAGTCGGTGTTTTCGGTGCTCAACTACCTGTTGCCCGACATGGGCGTGATGCCAATGCATTGCTCGGCCAACCACGCCGTTGGCAACCCCGACGATGCTGCAATTTTCTTTGGTCTTTCCGGCACCGGCAAAACCACCCTTTCGGCCGACCCCGAGCGGGTGCTGATTGGCGATGACGAGCACGGCTGGTCAGATGATGGCACCTTTAATTTCGAGGGCGGTTGCTATGCCAAAACCATCAACCTAAGCGCCGAGGCCGAGCCCGAGATTTACGCCACTACCAGCAAATTTGCCACCGTGGTCGAAAACATGGTCTATGACACGCACACCCGCGAGCTCGACTTTGCGGATGACAGCCTGACGCCAAACATGCGCTGCGCCTATCCGCTGCACTATATTGATAATGCGTCGGAAACCTCGCTTGGCGGGCTGCCGAAAAACATCATCATGCTCACCTGTGATGCCTTTGGCGTGCTGCCCCCGATCGCGCGGTTGACCCCGGCGCAGGCAATGTATCACTTCCTTTCCGGGTTTACCGCCAAGGTGCCGGGCACCGAAAAGGGCGTTACCGAGCCGATTCCGACATTTTCAACCTGTTTCGGTGCCCCCTTCATGCCACGCCGCCCCGAAGCCTATGGTAACCTGCTGCGCCAAAAAATCGCCGCGCACGGGGTGAATTGCTGGTTGGTCAATACCGGCTGGACCGGCGGCCCAAAGGGCAAAGGCGGCTCACGGATGCCAATTCGTGCCACCCGCGCCCTGCTAACGGCTGCGCTTAGCGGCGGGTTGGACGAACGAGAGTTCCGCACCGACGACAATTTCGGCTTTGAAGTGCCGGTCGCGGTAAAGGGGGTTGCCAAAATATTACTCGACCCGCGCCGCACATGGGAAGACGGGGCTGAATATGACGTTCAGGCCGCCAAACTGGCGCAGATGTTCGCCGAAAATTTCACTCAATACGAGCCGTTCGTCGATGAAACCGTGTTGGCGGTAGCCATCAAGCCCAAAGCCTGATCCAAATATCGGCAAAGGCAGGCATACGCCTGCCTTTGCGCTACAATATAGTTACGCATTTTGCCTCTTGCGCGAATTATTGTTGCGCCACCATTGACGCGCCTCTCGATATTCAGTAAGCCTTCCTCAAGATATGCTGCAACGCACAATGATGAGGAATCCCATGTCTGTCACCCCCTCTCCAATTCTGAAAAACCTGATTTCGCTGTGTGTCGAGGCGCTAGGCGACATTACTTTGCTGCTTGATACAGCCAAGACGCGCCTCAAGGCAAAAGTGGTTGTTGATGGTCGGGTAAGCAGCGCCAAGCTGGAGGCGTTCCAATACATTGCCCACGGATTTTCGTGGTTTACAACATATCACAGTGCGATGAACCAATTGGTAAATTGGGCGCAAGTCTGTGATAATAAACATGATAGTAGCAAAGTTGAAATGTTAACCCTGCAAATAGGATTTTCGGAATATCTAGCCCAGTTTTACAACGGAATCCCCATGTCGCAGGGTGAAATCATACGCCTCAGCGATTTTGGGCTTTCACGATCTGACCTTCCCGAGCAAAGCCAGGCTGTTTGCACGCTGCTTGAGCACGGCAATACCGACAGCGCCCGAAGGGCAATTGCCGAGGCCCTGAATGCACAAACCGGCACCCTGACTTTCGGCGCCGATGGGCTGGATGACGAATACGGCATGATCCGCGACCAGTTCCGAAAGTTCACCAATAGCAAAATCACCCCCTTCGCCCATGGGTGGCATCTGAACGATGAGCTGATCCCGATGGGTATTATCGAAGAAATGGGTGAACTCGGGGTGTTTGGCCTAACAATACCTGAAGCTTACGGTGGCTTCGGTATGAGCAAAACAGCAATGTGCGTGGTTACCGAAGAACTGGCGCGCGGGTATATCGGGGTTGGGTCGCTTGGTACGCGCTCTGAAATCGCGGCAGAGCTGATTCTATGTGGCGGCACAGAGGCGCAAAAACAGGCGTGGCTTCCGAAAATTGCCGATGCGTCCATTCTACCGACTGCGGTGTTTACAGAGCCAAATACCGGCTCTGACCTTGGTAGCCTGAAAACCCGAGCGGTGCGGGACGGGGATGTTTATAAAGTCACGGGTAACAAAACCTGGATCACCCATGCCGCGCGCGCCGACGTTATGACAATGTTGGTGCGAACCGACCCTGGCAGTGATAATTATGCCGGTCTTTCCATGATGTTAGCCGAAAAACCTCGGGGCGTTGAGGGTGACGCCTTTCCGGCAAATGGCATGTCGGGCAGCGAGATCGAGGTGCTCGGGTATCGCGGCATGAAAGAATATGAACTTGCATTCGACGGGTTCGAAGTTTCGGCAAAAAACCTGCTTGGCGGGGTTGAGGGACAGGGTTTTAAGCAGCTTATGCAAACCTTTGAGGCCGCGCGTATTCAAACCGCTGCACGGGCGGTAGGGGTGGCGCAAAATGCGCTCGAGATCAGCCTGAAATATGCGCAAGACCGGGTGCAGTTTGGCAGGCCGATCATTGAATTTCCGCGTGTTTACAGCAAGTTGGCGATGATGGCGGTTGAAATCACCATCGCACGCCAGCTTACCTATTTTGCCGCAAATGAAAAAGACGCTGGTCGGCGCTGTGATCTGGAGGCCGGGATGGCCAAGCTATTGGCGGCGCGTGTCGCGTGGTCAGCGGCAGATAACGGCGTGCAAATACACGGCGGCAACGGCTTTGCGACCGAATACCCGATTAGCCGCATCCTGTGCGACGCGCGAATTCTGAGCATTTTTGAGGGCGCCGCCGAAATTCAGGCCAACGTGATTGTGCGCAGACTATTGGTTTAACGGTGAACCATTGTGGCAAACCTGTGCCGCGCTTCGGGCAAGCGAGGCGGTGTGGTCGGCACTCGTTTTTCAAAAAAATAGCCGGTGAGCTTGAGCGAGTCGCTAAACTCTGACACCGTGATTTCGGCTAGCTGGTGGCGCTGCAAAAACGCCGGAAAGGGCAACAACCTGTCTTCATAACCTATTGCGCCCTCACGGCTTACCGCTCGGCCGGATACGGGAGAAACAAACGCTAAATCAATGGTTTGCGCGGTTACAGCACATTGGCTCAAGTCAATGCCATAGCCCAGAGACTCCAGAAATTCGAGCTCGAAAATGCAATACCGATGCTGCCAATAGGCACCGTTTTGCAGCCGAGCAAGTAGGTCAAGACAGCTTTCAAAAAGCTTTGGGTTCGGTTCGCGCTCCGGAAGGTATCGCGACAGCATTGATGCCAGCGCATTGAATGAATAAAGCTTCAGGCGGTCTGCCAACAGCGCAGCGCTGTTTGACGTAATTAGTTCAACGCTAAATGACCCGAGTTGATCCTCTAATCGCGCCCGCCATGTAAGCGACAATAGCGCGCCTGGTTGCAATATTACTGCGTGCTTGCGCGACGCACCGCCGCGAACCAACCCTGCATGGCGGCCGTGATGCGCGGTGAACACGTCAATAATGGCTGCGCTTTCGCCGTGACGCCGCACATTTAGCAGCACTCCGTGATCTTGCCATTCCATCACAGCAGGTTAGCCGAAAAGTCCGTCTTCGTCGAGAAGCGTTCTGCCCGCACGGTTCTCGACTTCTATTACCCAGATATCAGGGTCGGTGCGGCACTGCCGGGCGATTGTTTTGTCAATATCCGTCTGCGGACCGGTTGACAGAACCTCCCACTGCCGGTTGCCGTCAAGGTCTGAAACCCGGTGAAATAGCGTTGCCAAGCCGTCAAGCGGGTTGGCTTTTATCAGCACCGCGCCGGCGGTTTCATCGCCTTTTTGCACGACAAATGCAGGAATATTTGCCAACGATAGCCGCCGAAGATAGGCCTGAACCCAAAAACTGGCGGTCAGGCGCGGCACTTATTCGCCATCGCGAAAATTGAGGCCGATTTCGCTGTAGCGCTCCGATTCTTCCAGCCAGTTGGGGCGAACCTTGACCTGCAGAAACAGATGAACCTTGCGATCAAGAAATTCCGAGATTTCTTTGCGCGCATCCATCGAAACACCCTTAATCGTCGCCCCTTTTGGGCCAAGCAAAATACCTTTATGCCCGTCGCGCATCACATAGATCATTTGGTCGATGCGCACCGAACCGTCTTTACGGTCGTTCCAGTTCTCCGTCTCAACCGTCAACTGGTATGGCAGCTCTTGATGCAGGCGCAGGGTCAGTTTTTCGCGGGTGATCTCGGCGGCGATCTGGCGTAGCGGCGCATCAGCAATCTGGTCTTCCGGATAGTGCCACGGCCCCTCGGGTATTTGCCTCGACAGCCATGTTTTGAGCGTATCGACACCATGGCCCTTTTCAGCAGAGATCATAAACGTGTTTTCAAAATTATATAAGTTATTCAACCTGCTGGATAGCTGTAAAAGCTTTTCAGACTGCACCTTGTCGATTTTGTTTATCACCAGAGACACCCCGACCGTCGATGGTATATGCTCTGCCAACCCGTCAAGAATAGCGCTGACCCCTTCAGAGACCCCCCTATGCGCTTCGACTAAAAATAGCACCAAATCAGCATCTGCCGCGCCGCTCCATGCGGCAGACACCATGGCGCGGTCCAACCTGCGGCGCGGTCTAAAAAGGCCGGGGGTGTCAACAAATACAATTTGGCTATCCCTTTCCATCGCGATACCACGAATGCGCGCGCGGGTGGTTTGCACTTTGTGGGTGACGATCGAGACCTTGGCCCCGACCATTCGGTTAAGCAAGGTCGATTTGCCGGCATTCGGCTCACCGATCAGGGCAACAAAGCCGCATCTCTGGGTCATTTCAGTTCTTTCAGTTGGGCCAGCAGGGTGGCGGCAGCCTGCACCTGCGCAGTTTTTTTAGAGGCAGCCTCAGCGCGCGCCGAGATGCCGTTTGCAAGGCTGGCGTCGACGACAAAAACCGGTTTGTGGTCGGGGCCGGTGCGGCTGATATCGGTGTAGGTCGGAGTCGGCAAACCCCGCGCTTGCGCCCATTCTTGCAAGGTTGATTTAGGGTCGATCGCCCGCGACTCTGCCGTTAAAACCCGATCTCCCCACAGCTGCAGAATAACGGCTTGTGCCACCGAAAACCCGGCATCCAGATAGACCGCCGCAATCACCGCCTCCATCGCATCGCCCAGCAACGCTAGCTTGCGCCGCCCGCCAGAGCGCATCTCGGAGCGGCCAAGTTTTAGCGCCGCGCCAAGGTCGATTTGCTGTGCCACCTCGGCGCAGGTCTCTTTGCGCACCAGTGCATTGAAGCGCGGCGCTAGCTGGCCTTCGCGGGCTTTGGCGTCGGCCTCAAATAGCGCCTGCGCGATCACCAGACCGAGAACGCGGTCGCCCAAAAACTCTAACCGTTGGTTATCATGGTCTTTTTTACCGGCGGCGGAGCCGTGGGTGAGTGCTTGCAGCAGCAGCCCGTCGTCGTTAAAGCTGTGCCCCAGACGTCGGGCAAAGCTTAAAAGGTCGCCCTCGCTCACTCTACCGCCTTGAAAAACCGGTCTGAACGCCATGTCCAGAAATAAAGCATCGAGTTACCCGCAGACGAGAAAATGATCCGGTCAGCGCGACCGATAATATTTTCACGCGGCACAAAACCAACGCCGCGTTGCGGGCCGGTTTGTGAAAAACGGCTGTCGACCGAGTTGTCGCGGTTGTCGCCCATAAAAAAGAACTTGCCTTCGGGCACGACAAACACTTCGGTGTTGTCAACGCCCGACACGCCGATATCAAGAATGCTGTGGGTCACCCCGTTTGGCAAAACTTCGGTGAACAGCTGTTTTTCGCAGATCGAGCCATACGGCACCCGGCCGTTTGAACAGCGCGGGGTGCTGCCCTCGGGGCCTTGTGGCGCGCGCGTTTCAGTGAACACCCCGTCAGGCGTAACGGCAACCGGCACGTCATTAATATAAAGCAGGCTGTCGCGCATTTGAATCCGGTCGCCGGGCAGGCCGATCAGGCGTTTTATGTAGTCTTCGCCAAGCACGGGGTGTTTGAACACCACAACGTCTCCGCGCTTTGGGTCAGTGCCAAACAGGCGGCTTTCGCTACCCTTGGCAAAACCACAAAAATCAACCCCGAACAGGCTGGGGCAGGAAGCATAGGAGTAGCCATAGGCAAATTTGTTGACAAACAGAAAATCACCAATCAGCAATGTTGGTTTCATCGAGCCAGACGGGATCCAGAACGGCTGAAAGATGAGCGTGCGAATGGCCCCGGCGATCAGCAGGGCGTAAAACACTGTTTTGATGGTTTCTTTGATCGGACCATCTTTTTTCTTTTGCTTGGCAGCCATGGAGATACTTTCAATATTGGTTAGGCGCTATGTGAGCGCGTGGGTGTTGGATGTCAAGCATTTGGCACCGCTTCGATGATCACAAAAGCCTGTGCCCATGGGTGATCATCGGTAAGAGTTACATGGATTGTGGCCTTGTGCCCGGCGGGGGTGAGGTGGTTGAGCCGCCTAAGCGCCCCACCGGTCAACACCATTTGTGGTTGGCCGGTTGCAAGGTTTTCAACCGACATTTCCTTCCAGGCCACCCCCATGCGCAGACCCGTGCCCAGTGCTTTTGAACACGCCTCTTTTGCGGCCCATCTTTTGGCATACGTCTCAATGGTGGCGGTGCGGTATTCGGCGGTTCTCTTTTCGGTTTCGGTAAACACTCGTTGCACAAATCGAACACCAAACCGCTGGATCGTGCGCTCAATCCGCTCTATACTTGCCATATCCGAACCTATGCCGAGAATCATGCGCCTGTCACGCCACCGGCGCTCTGCCGGGCCTCGTCCATCAGGGAGCGCATGCGGCGGATGGCGGAATCAAGCCCCGAAAATATTGCTTCGCCAATCAGAAAATGGCCGATATTCAGCTCTTTTAGCTCGGGCAGGGCGGCGACGGGTTTTACGGTGTCATAGGTCAGGCCGTGGCCTGCATGCACCTCCAGCCCCAGGTCCAGCGCCAGTGCTGCCATGTCTTTTAGCTTGGTGAACTCGCGATCGCGATCATCCATCCGGCTTTCGGCATGGGCATCGCAATAGGCACCGGTGTGCAGCTCTACCACCGGCGCGCCGATGCGGGCGGCGGCCTCGATTTGGCGGCGGTCGGCAGCGATAAATATCGACACCCGGCAGCCGGCCTCGCGCAATGGCGCGATGAAATGGGCGATGCGGTTTTCTTCGCGCGCCACTTCCAACCCGCCCTCGGTGGTGCGTTCTTTGCGTTTTTCGGGCACAATACATACCGCATGGGGCTTGTGGCGCAGGGCGATTTTTTGCATTTCGTCTGTCGCCGCCATCTCGAAATTCAACGGAATATCAATGGCTTCAAGGATAGCATCGATATCGGCATCGGTAATATGACGGCGGTCTTCGCGCAGATGGGCGGTTATGCCGTCAGCCCCGGCGGCCTGTGCAAGTTTGGCGGCGCGGGCGGGGTCGGGGGTGGTGCCGCCGCGGGCATTGCGCACGGTGGCCACATGGTCGATATTTATGCCAAGACGAAGGCGTGAAAGCGGGTTCATGGGGGCCTCCAAGAAGTAAAGTGTAAACGCTAGGCTGGAAACGCGGGTTTGTCAGCCCTCGGGCGGGATTTTTTTGGCTTTTTTACGCAGTTTTTTGCGACGAAGATTTTGATAGGCCACGATCAGCGGCTTGGTGACATAAAACGCCAACACGGCAAAACCAAGGCCGAGCAAGGTGCCGCCGATAACATAGGGCAGCATAACTTCAGAGAAAAAGTCGCCCATGCCGGCCATCTGGCTTTGGCCAAAGCCAAAAAGCGCTTTGAACGACATCCAAAGCGCGCGAAACGCCTCGCGAAAGGCGTGGCCAACCCGGGCAAGGTCGTGATTGGCGGGGTCACGGCCCAGAATAAAGGTGCCAAGCTTGAGCGCGGCGCCAATGATAAAAGGAAAGGTTAACGGGTTGCCAATGGCGGTGCCGGCGACGGCGGCGATCATGTTGGCGCGAAATACCCGTGCCATCAGCAGGGCCAAAATAATATGCAGGCCGAAAAACGGTGAAAACGAGGTAAACACCCCAAAAGCCACACCGCGTGCGATCCGGGTCGGGCTGTCGGGCAGGCGTTTTAGCCGGTGACCCATATAGGTGAAGGCGCGCTTCCAGCCGGTTCGGGGCAAAATATAGCTGCGCAGGGTTGCGGCCCAGTGAAGCTTGTCGCGGCGCTTAAAAACCATGGCGAAACCCGTTTAACATTCAACTATCTCTTTCTTCGCCATCGTTTTTAGCCTGTTCGCACAGGTTGGTATCGCGAAAACGAACCACCTCGGCCACATCCGAATCCGCGTTCAGCGCGGTTTCGACATTGGTAAGATGTTCAATGTCGCGCACCATGATGTCTAGCCGGATTCGGTAAAAATCGGGCTTACGATTGGTAAAGCTTATGTTGACAATATTGGCGCGGTGTTCGCCGATCAGGGTGCAAATGCGGCCCAGCACGCCCGCATCGTTGGCCATCGCAACCTCGATCCTGGTTTCGTTGCACGCAAGGCTCGAATCCGGCGTCCAGCGCAGCTCTACCCAGCGGCGGTCATTGCCTTCGAACTGTTCTAGAATCGGGCAATCGATCGCGTGAATCAGCACCCCGCGCCCCGGCATGGCGATGCCGACAATACGTTCTCCGGGTACCGGTGAACAGCAGGGCGCGGGGGCCGCTGACTGGTTGGGTTGCAGGCCGATCACGCGGTCCTCGTCGGGGTCGGGGCCGGGGCTGTTGCCTGATTTAACCAATTCGGGATACAGGGTTTTAACCAGTTCGGTGCCGCTGATATCGGCCGAACCGATCTGGGCCAACAGCGCATCGCCATCGGTCAGGTTAAACAGTTTGGCGGCGGTCTCTAGTGCTTTGTCGGTCGGTTTTTTGCCAACCCGCCCCAGCGAAACCCGCGCGATCTCGCGGCCCAGCCTAATATGGGCGTCGCGGTGTTCGTCGCGCAAATAGCGCCGGATCGCCGATTTGGCGCGGCCGGTCACCACCATGTCTTCCCAGCTGGCTTGCGGGCGCTGGCCCTCGGCGCGGATAATCTCTACCGACTGGCCGTTGCGCAGCTTTGTCCACAGCGGCACCCGCGCGCCGTTGACCTTGGCCCCGACGCAAGAATCGCCAATGCCGGTGTGGATCGCATAGGCGAAATCTATTGGCGAGGCGCCGCGCGGCAGCTTGATAACCTCGCCCTTGGGGGTAAAGCAAAATACCTGATCCTGAAACATCTCGAGCTTGACATGCTCTAAAAAATCGTCCGGGTTTTCAGAGGCTTCGAAGCGTTCGGCCAGCGAGTGCAGCCAACGAAACGGGTCAACCGCAAATGGGTTTTCGGCGCGCTGCCCGTCGCGGTATGACCAATGCGCGGCGACACCGCTTTCGGCAACCTGATGCATTTCGCGGGTGCGGATCTGCACCTCTACCCGCTTGGCATTGCGCCCCGAAACCGTAGTGTGGATAGACCGGTAGCCGTTGGATTTGGGCTGCGAGATGTAATCTTTGAACCGCCCGGGCACCGCTGACCAGCGCTGGTGCACCGCGCCCAGCGCGCTATAGGCATCCTGCACATTATCGGTGATGATCCGAAAGGCGTAAATGTCGGACAACCGGCTGAAGGGCTCGTTCTTTTCCCGCATTTTGCGCCAGATCGAATAGGGGCGCTTTTCGCGGCCGGTCACCCGCGCTTCTACCCCGGCCCCACGCAGGGCAATGCGGATATCCTCGGTAATGCGCGGAATCAGGTCGTCGTTTTCTTTGCTGAGGTTGATAAACCGCCGCATGATAGAGTTGCGGGCCTCAGGGTTGAGCACGCTAAAACACAGGTCTTCAAGCTCGTCACGGATAAACTGCATGCCCATGCGGCCCGCCAATGGCGCGTAAATTTCGATGGTTTCACGGGCCTTTTGGCGCTGCTTTTCCTTGGGCATGGAACGCAGCGTGCGCATGTTGTGCAGCCGGTCGGCGAGCTTGACCAGCAAAATACGCAGGTCTTTTGACATCGCCATCAACAGCTTGCGAAAGTTTTCCGCCTGCTTGGTTTCAACGCTTGAAAGCTCCAGATTGGTCAGCTTGGTTACGCCATCAACCAGCCGCGCGATCTCGGGCGAAAACTGCTCGGACACCTGTTGATAGGTGGCTTTGGTGTCTTCAACCGTGTCGTGCAGCAGGGCGGTAACGATGGTGGCGTCGTCGAGCTTTACCTCGGTCAGCAGCATCGCCACCGCCACCGGATGGCTGAAATAAGGCTCACCCGATTTGCGAAACTGGCCCTCGTGGGCGGCCGCACCAAAGGCATAGGCGCGGGTGATCAGATCAGCGTCGGTTTGCGGATTATAGCTTTGGACCTTTGCGATCAGATCGTCTAACGTGATCAATCAGTGGCCCTCCTGCGGTCAGCTGGGTGACTGGGCTTCCATCAGCGCGCGCAGCATGTTTTCTTCAGACATATCGTCGTCAACCGGCGTATCGGGGCTGTCTTTTTCCATCAAAAGCGGCATCGAATCATCTTCGGGTTCGTCGACCTCGTTATGGGATTGCAGCTCGCCAACGGCGCTTTCGCGCAGATATTCGGCGGTAATGGTTTCTTCGGCGATTTCACGCAGGGCAACGACAGGGTTTTTGTCGTTGTCGCGCTCGACCGTGATCGGGTCTCCGGCAGAAATTTCACGGGCGCGATGCGCGGCCAGCACCACCAGTTCAAACCGGTTGGCTACTTTGTCAATGCAATCTTCTACCGTTACGCGCGCCATGCGATATGCTCCAATCATTAGGGGACCCGAAGAATTTGCTATCTAACGAAAGAACGCGAAGATTACAAGAGCGAAAGACAGCGAATTTACCCTGCCGCCGATTTGGCGCCGCAACCCGCGCTCAAGACACTGTGACCCCCGTAAACCATACACAAAATAAATTATGTATAGACATGAAAGTGATATTTGAGTAGGCAGGATTCATGGGTGAACGCGGCTGAATTTCCCTTTTGTCGGAAATAAGCGCCGGGCACCTCAATAAAACGGGGCCTCAGGTCCTTTTTCCAGGGAGGAACGTTCCAGATGAATACTTTAACCCAAAAACAGCCCCCGGCGCGCGGCGGCTTTGCGTGGCCGCTAAAACCGGTGGCGGCACTTGTGGCGGCTGCCATGATGGCCCCTGTGATGTTTGGCAGCATGGCCGTGGCCAATGAACCGCTGGCAGCGCCCGGCCAAAAACCCGACCGGCTGGTCGTGCGCACTTGGGGCGGGCCGTGGCGCACCACCTATGAAGAAGGCGCTGCCGCCAGCTTTACCGCGCTCACCGGTATACCGGTAGAGTTCGACGGCACCGGCACCAGCGAAATTCAGGCCAAGATCCTGCAAGCGGTGCGTGCCAATACGCGGCCACCGGTTGATGTGGTGCTGTCGGTAGCCTCGCTGGCCTATGCCGCGCAGGTGCAAAAAATCGCCATGCCGCTTGACCCGCATATCCTGACCAACCTTGACCAGCTAAGCTCGATCGCGCAGCCCGACGGGGTGACCAGCTATATTAACGTGTCGTCCTATTCGCAGCCGATCGTTTATAACCCCGATGCCATCGACATGCCCGACAGCATTTCGTGGGAGGAAATCTTTAAAGACAAATATGCCGGCAAGCTGTTTGTGACCAGCACCTTTGCCTCGCTTCTGCACCCGGTTGCGGTGATGCTGGGCCTGAACCCCGCCACCGATGATCTGACGCCGGTATTTGATAAAATCGCCGAGCTTAAAAACAACATTTCGGCCACGGGGGATGAAGAGGAGTTTATCGCCGGCATTGAGGCAGGCGAGGTCACCATCGGCATTACGCTGGCAGCCACCGCGCTAGAGGTCGACGGGCTTAAATGGATCGTGCCGGAAGAGGGTGCGTTGCTGGGCACGGAATCGTTCTATGTGCCGGCCAACCTGCCGCCGCATGTGTCCTATTATGCGCAGGTCTTCATCAACGAAGCGCTCAGTGCCGCCAACCAGACCGCACTTGCCGCGGGTATCGGCGAAGTGCCGGTAAACGTCAATGCCACCATCCCCGATTTCATGATCGGCGATCCGGCGTTTCCGTTCACCGACGCCGATATCGCCAAATACGGCATCGTTACGCCGGTAGAGCTTGATGCCCGCAACCGTGACCGCTGGCAGGCCGCCTATACCGCCGCCATCCAGCGCTAAGGGAGCCCGCAGATGACCATGGACCAAGCAATCGTGAACGACCTCGCCGCCAAAGAGCCGGTGGTAAAGCTGGCAGGGGCGGTGAAAACCTATGGCCAGCTCAACGCGATAGACAATGTCGATCTCGAAATCCGGCCGCGCGAGCTGTTCACGCTGCTTGGTCCTTCAGGCTCTGGCAAAAGCACCATTTTGCGGGCAATTGCCGGGCTGGTATCGCTTGATGGCGGGCTGATCGACATAGAGGGGCGCGACGTGCGCGACGTGCCAACGTATAAACGCAATATCGGTATGGTGTTCCAGTCGCTGGCGCTGTTTCCGCATATGTCGGTGTTTGACAATATCGCCTTTCCGTTGCGCATGCGGCGCATCGGGCGGGCCGAGATAAAAAAACGGGTGGCAGGCGCGCTTGATGTGGTGCGCCTGCCCAATATCGGCACCCGCAAGGCCCACGAGCTTTCGGGTGGCCAGCAACAGCGGGTGGCGCTGGCACGGGCGCTGGTTTACAACCCCAGCCTGTTGTTGCTCGACGAGCCGTTCGGCGCGCTTGATAAACGCCTGCGCGAGGAAATGCAGCTTGAAATCGTGCGCCTGCACAAAGAGATAGATGTAACGATTATCAACGTCACCCATGATCAGGTCGAGGCGATGATCTTAAGCGACCGGATCGGCGTGATGAGCGAGGGCAAAATCGTGCAGGTCGCCGATGCCGAAAGCCTGTATCGCCGCCCCGCCACTCGTTTTGTGGCCGATTTTCTGGGCCGCGCCAATTGTATAGACGGCACGGTGCGCGCCGAAGCGGGGTCGGTTCAGGTGGTCACCGATGGCGGCGCGATGCTCAGCGCGGCACAGGAATTTGCCCCCCTGAACGGCAAGCCCGGCTCGGCGGTCGTGCGGGCCGAGGATATAACCCTGTGCGCCACCCGCCCCGACGACCCGGCGCTGACCGGCATTGCCGGCAAGGTCGATCTGCGCCTGTTCGAGGGCGAAACGGTTTATTACGAGGTCAAGGTAGACGGGGTTGATGCCGCGATGCGCATTGCCAGCAAAACCGGTGAATTCCCGCCGGATGCCGATGTGTGGCTGGCCTGGCCATTGGCCAAGGTCTGGGTTGTGGGGGGCAGTGCCGATGCATAGCCGCGATGTTGCCTTTGGCTGGCGCCTGATCGACTGGACCATTGCGCTTGGTCACAAACTGAAGCTCGAACGCCTTTCAAAAGCGCGGCCCTATATCATGGTCGCGCCTGCGTTTATCATGGTGTCATTGCTGGCGGTCGGGATCGTATACCTTGGCTGGCTCAGTATCCATTCGTTTGACACCTTCCTGTTTCAGCAGGGCGACATATCATCCGAGCAATACCGGCGGCTGGTCGAGCCGCCCTCGGGTGAATACTATATGAACACCCTGGTCCGCACGATTGTAATGTCGCTCTCGGTCACTGCCGCGTCGATGCTGCTGGGGCTGCCGGCGGCCTATTTTATTGTCCGCACCCATAGCCGGTTGTTGCGGGTGCTGGTGCTGGTGCTGCTGCTGGTGCCGTTTTTGATGGGCGAGATCGTGCGCACATTCGCGTGGTTCATGATCTTGGCCAACAAAGGGGCGCTCGGTTGGTTTTTGGGGCTGTTCGGGGTTGAAGACGGCGGCATTCTGGGCACATGGCAGGGGGTGTTCATTGGCATGTTGCAGGTATCGGTGCCGCTGGTGGCATTGCTGGTGCTGCCCGCCGTGCGCCGGATCGACCCCAATCTTGAACGCGCGGCGGCAACGCTGGGGGCCTCTCCGGCGCGGATATGGCAGCATATATTATTGCCGCTGGCATGGCCGGGGCTGGCGGCGGCCACCGTGGTGGTGCTGCTGCTGAATATTGCCGAATACGACATGCCCGCCATTCTGGGTCTTGGGCGGTTTCCGTTTGTCGCCAATATCATCGGCGATATCTATACCTTGCAGCAAAATCTGTATCTTGGCTCGGCCTTTAGTCTGGTATTGCTGGTGCTTTCGGCGATCATGATCATGACGCCGGTTATTTTGATCAGGTTTTACCTGCGGATGCGTAAAGGGAGGGTGGCATAATGGGCCCTGTTATCAAACTGGCACTGGGGCTGGTGATTGCGCTGGTGGCGGTGCCATTGGTGATCGTCATCATCGCCTCGTTCAGTGGCGACGAACGGCTGATCTTCCCGCCGGGCAGTTACTCGTTCAACCCCTACCGCGCCTTGCTTGGCAATCAGGCGGTGATAGACGCGCTGGGCCGCAGCCTGATTATTGGCGTGCAGGTGGTGGTGATGTCGCTGTTGGTCGGGGTGCCCGCGACCATCGCGCTGGTGCGCTATAAATTCAGGTTTCGCGGCGGCATTGCGATGTATCTGATACTGGGTGTTGCCACCCCGCTGATCGCGTCGGCATTCGCGTTTCTGGTGCTGGCGACCAATGCCGGTGTTTTGGGGGCGCTGTGGCCGATTTCGGTCGGGATTACGGTGGTCAACCTGCCGTTTTTAATGTTTTCGGTGGCGTCGTCACTGGCCAGCCTTGACACGCGGCTAGAGGAGGCCGCGGCCACCTTGGGCGCCGAACAGGTGCAGACGTTTTTGTTTGTTACCCTGCCGGGGATCATGCCGGGCATTTTATCGGGCACCATCATGGTGTTCGTGCTCGGGATATCGGAGTTCGTGATCTCGCTGTTGCTCTCCAATGTCAGCATCCAGACCCTGCCGATCGCGATGTTTGCCAGCCTGCGCGGCCCGCCCCCGCCCGAGGTCGCGGCCGCCGCCGGTCTATATGTGATCGCGGCGCTGATTGTGGTGATGACCCTGACCAGCCTGAAAAGCACCGAGCAGTTCTTTTACCGCAACGATTGATAAAAGGCCCCCGTGATGATCGGGGGCCTTTTTGCCAAGCACGCCACCCGCCCAAAATCACCCCCCCAAAATCACTGGCAGCCGCAGGCCTTTTTCACGCGCACAGGCCACCGCGTCGCTATACCCCGCATCGGCATGCCGCCACACGCCAGAGGCCGGATCGTTCCACAACACCCTTTCAATGCGCTTGGCGGCAGCCTCGGTGCCGTCGGCCACAATCACCATGCCCGCGTGCTGTGAAAACCCCATGCCAACCCCGCCGCCATGGTGGATCGACACCCATGTCGCCCCCGATGCCGTGTTGATCAGCGCGTTCAACAAGGGCCAGTCCGACACCGCGTCAGAGCCGTCTTTCATCGCCTCGGTCTCGCGGTTGGGCGAGGCGACCGAGCCGCTGTCAAGGTGGTCTCGCCCGATTACCACCGGGGCGCTTAGCTCGCCACTGCGGACCATTTCGTTAAACGCCAGCCCCAGCCGGTGGCGATCCCCCAGCCCGACCCAGCAAATGCGCGCCGGCAGGCCCTGAAAGCTGATGCGGGCCCGCGCCATATCGAGCCAGTTATGCAGGTGGGTGTCATCCGGCATCAGCTCTTTGACCTTTTGGTCGGTTTTATAGATGTCCTCGGGGTCGCCCGACAGTGCCACCCAGCGAAACGGGCCAATGCCGCGGCAAAACAGCGGCCTTATATAAGCCGGCACAAACCCCGGGAAATCAAAGGCATTTGTCAAGCCTTCCTCAAACGCCATCTGGCGGATGTTATTGCCGTAATCGACCGTCGGAATGCCCCGGTCATGAAAGGCGCACATCGCCGCGACCTGCACCTTCATGCTGGCCCGCGCCGCCTTTTCAACCGCTTTGGGGTCGTGCTCGCGCCTGTCTATCCACTGGGCCATGCTCCAGCCCTGCGGCAAATAACCGTTAACAGGGTCATGGGCCGAGGTTTGGTCGGTGACCAGATCGGGGCGCACGCCCCGCGCCACCAGTTCGGGGAAGATATCGGCGGCATTGCCAAGCAGGCCCACCGATTTTGCTTTGCCCGCTTTGGTCCAGCGCTCGATCATCGCCAGTGCCTCGTCCAGCGTTTCGGCGCGCGCGTCCAGATATTTGGTGCGCATGCGAAAGTCTATGCTATCGCTGTTGCATTCAACCGCCAAACAACAGGCCCCCGCCATTGCCGCCGCCAAGGGCTGCGCGCCGCCCATGCCGCCCAGCCCGCCGGTCAACACCCAGCGCCCCGCCAGACTGCCGCCATAATGCTGGCGACCGGCCTCAATGAAGGTTTCATAGGTGCCCTGCACAATGCCCTGCGAGCCGATATATATCCACGACCCCGCTGTCATCTGGCCATACATCATCAGCCCTTTTTTATCGAGCTCGTTAAAGTGGTCCCAGTTGGCCCAATGGGGCACGAGGTTGGAATTGGCGATCAGCACCCGCGGCGCGTCGCTATGGGTTTTGATCACGGCGACCGGGCGGCCCGATTGCACGATCAGGGTCTCGTCATCCTCCATGGTTTTCAGGGTGGCGACCATGGTGTCAAAATCCTGCCAGCTGCGGGCGGCGCGGCCGATGCCGCCATAAACCACCAGTTCATGCGGGTTTTCGGCCACGTCAGGGTGCAGATTGTTCATCAACATCCGCATCGGGGCCTCGGTCAGCCAGCTTTTGGCGGTAATTTCGCTGCCGGTCGGCGGGTATATGTCGCGGGTGTTTTTACGGTTCAGCATCGGGGTC
>CAYWXQ010000013.1:0-22952 GCA_964462475.1 uncultured Rhodobacterales bacterium
ATAACCGCACATTGGTTGAAATGCGCACATCGTCCAAAAACAGGGTGGTGGTGCCGCGGCTGCCCTCTGTCAGGCTGGCGGCGGGATAAACCAGATCATTGATTGTATCAATGAAATCAAGGTTTTGATTCAGTAAAACCCCCGCCACCAGCGCGCCGCCACCGTTTAGCACCGGCGCGGCGCTATGCACGACCATGCCGCGGGTTTCGCGGCTGCGGGTGCTTGGTTGGGCGGCTTTGGTGGGCACCAGCGCGATATCGGCGCGCGTGGCCAAAGACGGGGCGATCTCGGCCAGTGCCTGATTGCTGAAAATATCGATCTCGGTGCCGCCAACCCCTTTTAGGGCATTTTGCACCACCGACCAGCCGCTTGGTAAGGTGGGGGCATTAAGGGTTCTGGCAGCAATTGCCCCGCCATCCGGCCCGACAAAATAAAGAAAATCATAGCCATAGCGTTGCCGCTGGCTTTCAAGGAACGCGGGCATATCATCGGTTTCATAGGCTTGCAGAAAGGCGGCCGATTCGCCCAGTGCCTGCACGTTTTCAAGCGCCCGCGCCTGTAGCCCGACAAGATATTGGTGGGCGATGGTCAGCTCGCCGTTAACCTTGGCGATCAGCAGGTTGTCAAACCGTTGTGACCAGTTATAAACCACCACCCCGCCAAATAGCGGCATCACGATCAGCATCGGGATCAGCGCGATCAGCAGCAGCCGCGTGCGCACCGATTTGTGCCACGGGATAAGCGGTTTGCGCCGGCTGTCAGCCATCCCACATCGCACATTTACGATCAATGGTTTTGCGCGAAACCCCAAGGCGGCGCGCGGCCTCGGCGCGATTGCCCCTGCATTCGTTGAGCACGTTTAATATATGACGGCGCTCGACCGCGGCCAGAGAATCAGTGGCGGCATCGTCATGGCTTTCATTGTCGCTGAACTCTGGCGGGAACTCGCCCAATATCAACGAGCGCTCGATCAGGTTGCGCAACTCGCGCACATTGCCGGGCCAGTCATAGCTGGAAAGCTTCAGCAATACCCCCTCGGTCAGTGGCAATGGTGGCACGCCTAGTTCGTCTGAAATCTTTTTCATGAACATGTTGGACAGTTCCAGAATGTCGCCCTTACGCTCGACCAGACGCGGCATTTTTATGTTGACCACGTTGATGCGGTGGTAAAGATCGGCCCTGAACCGCCCGTCGGCCACGGCGGCTTCCAGATCGGCGTTGGTGGCAAACATGAAACGCAGGTTCAGCGGCACCTCGCGCATGGACCCGATCGGGCGAATGCGCATTTCCTCGATTACGCGCAACAGCGTGGCTTGCACCGGCAGCGGCAGTTCGACGATCTCGTCCAGAAACAGCGTGCCCCCGCGGGCATGAAACAACAACCCGTCGCGCTGGGTGTCGCCGTCGGGGTCGTTTTTGATATAGCCAAATAGTTCGTTGGCGATCGCCTCTGATGATATGGCGGCGCAATTCACCGGCACAAACGGATGCTCGGCGCGCTCTGACATTGAATGGAGGGTGCGCGCCACCACCTCTTTGCCGGTGCCGCTAGCGCCGGTAAACAGAACCGAGGTCGGCAAGGGGGCGATGCGCTCCAGCGTGTCGCGAATTGAGGCCACCTCCTCTGATCTGCCCAGCAAACGGCCGCGGGCGCACAGGTTTTCGGCCGAAAGTTCGTATTTCAGCAAATAGTTTTCGCGGCGCAATTCCTGGCGGTCAAAGCAGCGCGCCACCGCGTTCAGGATCTGGTTGGAGCGAAAAGGTTTTAGCACAAAATCGGCCACCCCCGCGCGCAGGGCCTTGATCGCGGTTTCAAGATCGGCAAAGGCGGTGATCAGGATCGCATCGGCAAAAAACCCGACTTTGCGCTGGTCTTTTAACCAGTCGAGGCCCGTTTGGCCGGGCATGATGTTATCAAGGATCACGATGTCAAAATGGGTTTCATCCAGCAGCTTGGCGGCCTCTTGCACATTGGCGGCCTGCGCTACATTGCGGCAGCGCGGGCCCAGAATTTTGACCAGAAAATTGCGCATGCCGGGCTCGTCGTCGATCACCAGAACCGAGCTTAGGGCCAGACCGGGGCCGAATTCGGCCACCGGTTCGGTGCGCTGACGCTGCAATGCGGGCGCGGTATTTGCCATATAAACCTCCGCCTGGCGCTATTCCGCCGGGGTTTCTTTGGCGGGTTTGCCGGTCATTTCTTCATACCATAGGTCATGATGCTCTTTTGCCCACTGGGTTTCAACCGTTCCTTTGGTCATAGAATCAATCGCGCCCTCCATCCCGACCGAGCCAAGATAGATATGGGCGATGATGATGGTGATATAAAGAAAAGCGATGATCATGTGCAGCAATTGCGCAAACTGCATTTCCTCTTGGGGTGACAGGTTGGTGTTCAGGTCGGCAAACCCGAACCAGCCCGGCACGCCCCAGTCGTTCAGGGTGGAAAATACCGGTGAAAACACCTCAACCTGATAGGGAAACAGCAGCGACAGCCCCGAGGCTGAAATGATAATGCCAAAAAAGATCACCGACCAGAACACGATCTTTTCACCGGCGTTGAATTTGCCCGATGACGGGTGCACGCCTTTTTTGAACAGCCCGCCAGCCTTTAGCAGCCACGGAATATCGGTGCGGTCGGGCAGGTTTTTGGCCACCCACATAACGAAGCTTAATATCACCCCGAGCATAAACACCCATGCTACATAGTTGTGCACAAACTTGCCGACGATGGCGATCGGGGTGTATATTTCCCTGCCAAATATCGGAATCAGCGCCACCCGGCCAAATAGTAGCGACAATCCGGTAAGGGCCAGCAGCACAAACGGGATCGCCATGGTCCAGTGGGCGGCGCGCTCGAACCATTTGAAGCGCAACAGCCGTTCGCCGGTCTTTTCGCCTTCGATGCGGATCTGGCCGCGTAGCAGGTAAAACAAAACCAGAATGACGGTTATGCCCAGCAGCAGATAACCGCCATAGCTGCGCAGCGGGCCGGCGCGCCATTGCAGCCAGCGGATGCCGCCATCCTGTATTACCACATTGCCCGCAGGGGCCGGGTTGGTCGAGACTATATCGGCACTGCCATAGCGAAACGCCCGCCAAAGCTCGGGGTCGGATACCCCGCCAAGCGTGCCAAGCTGGGCCGTGGTGGGGGCGGCGTTGGCCGGATTGCCGGTGGCGTTGCGGCGAAACGCGTCATTTACCGTTTCGCCGCGCTGGCGGGCCAGAATATCCTCTAGCGTTTGGGCGCCGCCGGTGGCAGCGCGGGGGTCAGGGGTGGTTTGGGCGTTGCCGGCAAAGCTGGCAAAAACAAACATAAAGGCTACCAGAACAAGGGCCATAAACTTTTGCGCAAACATTAGGGGTGCTCCTTGGGATGCATCATCGGACCCGGGGCAAAAACTTTGCCCCGGGCCATGATTTAAGGGTGTTCAGCCGCGATCAGCCGCCTTTTCGGCCATAGGCCGTGCCCCAGCCCCAAGCACCAGAGCCAAAGCCCCGGTAGACGACCCGCTCGCGGTAGATCGAGGAAACGATATCGCCATCCCCGGCCAGCAGCGCTTTGGTCGAGCACATTTCGGCGCAGATCGGCAATTTGCCCTCGGCAATACGGTTGCGACCGTATTTTTGGAACTCGGCGGCAGAGTTGTCCTCCTCTGGGCCACCGGCACAAAATGTGCATTTGTCCATCTTGCCACGGCTGCCGAAATTACCGGCCTGCGGGAATTGCGGCGCGCCAAACGGGCAGGCGTAAAAGCAATAACCACACCCGATACACAGGTCTTTGCTGTGCAGCACGATGCCCTCGGCGGTTTGGTAAAACACATCGACCGGGCATACCGCCATACAGGGCGCATCCGAGCAATGCATGCACGCGATCGAGATCGAGCGCTCGCCTGCCTTGCCATCGCCGATGGTCACCACCTTGCGGCGGTTGATCCCCCAAGGCACCTGGTTTTCGTTTTTACAGGCGGTAACGCAGGCGTTGCACTCAACGCAGCGTTCAGCGTCTACGAGAAATTTTACTCTTGCCATTTCTCAATCTCCTTCAAGCTGCTGTGATTTTGCAGAGAGTCACTTTTGTCTCCTGCATTTGGGTGACGCTGTCATAACCATAGGTCATGGCGGTGTTGGCGCTTTCGCCGAGCACAAAGGGATCAGCCCCTTCGGGGTATTTATCCCGCAGGTCTTTGCCCTGAAAATGCCCGCCAAAGTGCATCGGCATAAAGGCAACGCCCTCACCGACCCGTTGGGTGATCATGGCCGCAACCTTGACCTTGCCGCCCTCTGGTCCCTCAACCCAGACCTGCTGGCCATCGCGCAACCCCATATTGTTGGCGTCGCGGGTGTTGATTTCAACAAACATTTCTTGCTGAAGCTCGGCCAACCACGGGTTTGAGCGGCTTTCCTCGCCCCCGCCTTCGTATTCCACCAAACGGCCCGAGGTCAGGATCATCGGGTAATCCTGGCTAAAGTCGTTTTTCTGGATCGACTCGTAAAGCGTCGGCAAACGAAAGGCCTGTTTGTCGGCATAGGTCGGGTAATCCACCACCAGATCGCGGCGGTTGGTGTAAAGCGGCTCGCGGTGTATCGGCACCGGATCGGGGAAGGTCCAGACAACCGCGCGGGCCTTGGCATTGCCGAATGGCGCGCATTCGTGGTTGATCGCCACCCGCTGGATCCCGCCTGAAAGGTCGGTTTTCCAGTTGGTTTTGGGGCCGGCAACCGCGTTTATCGCCGCCAGCTCGTCGGCGGTCAGTTCGCCATCCCAGCCAAGGTCCATCAGCATTTGCATGGTGAACTCGGGGTAGCCATCCTGAATGTCGGAGCCTTCCGAGTAAACCCCCTCGGCCAACAGGTTGACCCCGTTGCGTTCCACGCCAAAACGGGCGCGGAAGGTCAGGCCGCCTTTTGATACGGGTTTGGACATATCATAAAGGTTGGGCGTGCCCGGGTGCATGTCTTCGGGGTTGCCCCAGCAGGGCCATGGCAGACCGTAATATTCACCATCGTTCGGGCCACCGATGGCCTGAAGGGTGTTACGGTCAAACATATGCTGGTTGGCCATGTGCGATTTAATGCGCTCGGGGCTTTGGCCGGTGTAACCAATGGTCCACATGCCGCCGTTGAACTCGCGGGTGATGTCCTCGATATTCGGCTCGTCCTCCGCGTCCATGCCGATATTGCGGAACAAACGATCCGCCCAACCGAACTTTTTGGCGAATTTGGCCATGATCACATGGTCGGGCAGGGCCTCGAACAACGGATCAACCACCTTGTCGCGCCATTGCAGTGACCGGTTAGAGGCGGTTACCGAACCACGGGTTTCGTATTGCGTGGTCGCGGGCAACAGGTAAACCCCGTCGGTGCGGTCATGCAACACAGCCGAAACCGTTGGATAGGGGTCAACCACGACCAGCAGGTCGAGCTTCTCCATCGCGGTTTTCATTTCAGGGCCGCGGGTTTGGCTGTTGGGCGCGTGACCCCACAAAACCATGGCGCGCACATTGTCGGGCTGGTCGATATTGTCTTTGTCTTCCAGCACGCCGTCGATCCAGCGCGAAACCGGTATCCCCTTCAGGTTCATCAGCGATTTTTCAGAACCGTCGGCGGCTTTCAGGGTGTCAAACTGCCCTTTCAGCCAGTCAAGATCCTCTTTCCAGACCCGCGACCAATGCGCCCATGCCCCGCCTGACAGGCCATAATAGCCCGGCAAACTGTGGGAAAGGATGCACATATCTGTCGCGCCCTGCACGTTGTCGTGGCCGCGGAAGATATTGGTGCCGCCGCCAGAAATGCCCATATTACCAAGGGCAAGCTGCAAGATGCAGTAAGCGCGGGTGTTGTTGTTGCCGGTGTGGTGCTGGGTGCCACCCATGCACCAGATCAGGGTGCCGGGGCGGTTATTGGCAAGGGTGCGCGCAACGCGCTCCATCTGGCTGCCCGGAACGCCGGTAACACGCTCTACCTCGGCGGGGTCCCATTTTTTGACCTCGTCACGGATTTCATCCATGCCGTAAACGCGGGTGCGGATAAACTCTTTATCCTCCCAGCCGTTTTCAAAGATGTGCCACAAAAAGCCCCAGATCAGCGCCACATCGGTGCCGGGGCGAATGCGGACATATTCGTCGGCATGGGCCGCGGTGCGGGTAAAGCGCGGGTCGCACACAATAAGCTGGGCATTGTTGCGCTCTTTGGCGCGCAGCAGGTGCAGCAGCGATACGGGGTGGGCCTCGGCGGGGTTGCCACCGATCACCAGCATCACGCGCGAGTTCTGGATATCGTTAAAAGAGTTGGTCATGGCGCCGTAGCCCCATGTGTTGGCCACACCGGCCACGGTGGTCGAGTGGCAAATCCGCGCTTGGTGATCCACGTTGTTGCTGCCCCAATAGGCGGCAAATTTGCGGAACAGGTAGGATTGTTCGTTGCTGAACTTGGCCGAGCCAAGCCAGTAAACGCTGTCAGGGCCGCTTTCCTCGCGGATGGTGCCCATCTGGTCGCCGATCTCGTTGATCGCGGTTTCCCATGAAATGCGCTTCCATTCGCCGTTTTCTTTTTTCATCGGGTATTTCAGGCGGCGTTCGCCATGGGCGGCGTCGCGGGCGGCGGCGCCTTTGGCACAATGGCCCCCCAGATTGAACGGGCTGTCAAAACCGGGCTCTTGCCCGATCCATACGCCGTTATCAACTTCGGCCAATACGGTGCAACCGACCGAGCAGTTGCAGCAAATTGATTTAATGGTTTCAATCGCTCTGCCCACGGTAGCGGCGGTTTGCGCTTGCGCAACGGTGCCGCCAGTGGCGCTAATGGCGGCCAAGCCACCAATGGCCAGACCGGACCCGCGCAAAAAGCTGCGCCGGTTTACCGATTTCTCGGCGATATTTGACAAGAGGCTTGTCCGCTGGGGGCGTCTCGCAACCCCGTTGGTCTTTTTCCTCAGCATGGTATTCTCCCTGAATGATAGAAATTTGTGTCGGGCCGTCGGGCGTCTCGCAACCATTGGCCTTGTGCAAAAATCCGCTTAATATTTCGCGCTTTCCAAATAGGCTCGGGTATGCGCTGTTTCGCGGTAACCGCTGCTCGTTTCCTCAAGCATGTCCGCTTTGGCGGCGGTGCCGCTCAAGGCGGTGGCGGCAACTGCCGCCGGTGCCGAAACAGCCGCAAGCTTTAGAAAATTGCGGCGCTCTGATACCACGCTTTCTTCTTTCTTACTCATCTGGTCTCCTCCCAGTTTTGGCCAATTGGCCGGTTTGGCGGGTTAGTCCGCCTGCAGTCGAAACGCTTCGCGTTCGATATCCATAAAAGCCCTGCCGGCGCTGCCCACGGGGGCATAAAACACCGATGATTTTGCGGCCTCCAGGTCGGCAAAAAAGTGCCCGGCCCACGACCCGATATGTTTGTTGAAAAATGCCGCCTGTGTTGCCAGCGTTGCCACCTCGCCAAAACGGCCGGTGATCATACCGCCCATCATTTCCAGCAGGCTGGCGATGTTGTCCTCGGGCTCAAACACATTGGCGGCGCGGCTTATGCGCAGCCCCGCCATGTCTTTGCGCAGCAGCGATAGCGGCTTTTCGTTCAAAAACCCTGTCAGGTAAAAGCTGGTATAGGGCAGCAATTCGCCGCGCCCCAAGCCGATAAACAGCGCGGTAAACTCGCTTTCAACCGCTTTGGCCGAGGTCGCCTTTGCCACCCGCGCCATGGCGTTTATGGCCTCGCCCATGGGGCTTTCATCGCCCGTCAGGGCTGCGGCCTTGGCCAGCGTGTCTTTGTCTGGCGGGCCCGATAAAAGCAAACCAAGAAAAGTATACATATCGGCCCGCAGCCGATCTTCGGGGGCGATATCAATATTTGAGGCGGTCGCGTTCATGTCATTTCCGTTTCTTTAGCCAAGGGCAAAGCGCCCTCGCTGAATTCAAACCGCATCCGGCGGCGGGGGGCAAGCGCGGGTGCGGGTTTTTCTGTCGGGCTTTCAAACGCGATCGGATGTGGCGCGTCTTCGACCGTGTCGTCAGCCACGGGCTCGGGTTCGTTTACGTCAACATCTGCCGCCACATCTGCCGCCACCGCTACTTCGGGCTGCGGGTCTGGCGTTTCCGGCTCGTCGGGCACCATGCCCTTGCCGACACGGTAGATGGTTTTTATCAACCTGATCGGGTCATTTTTACCGGTAAAATCCTCGCCGTAATCCACCAGCATATCGACATTGGCCAGCACCGGATTGCTAAGCCACAACCGGCGCAACGCCCGATTGCGCAGCGCAGCGGGCACGGCGGATTTCATGAAGGCGCTAAAATCGTCGCCCGCCTGCATATCGTCGGGGTTGGGCAGATCAAGCTCTGCCAGCACCTCGGCTTCGGTTTTTTCAGCCAATGCCGCGTGCTGTTCGGCGATTTCCGCATTTTGCTGATCACGAACCAGCGCCTCGGCCTCGGCGGCCACGGCGGCGCGACGGCGGGACCAGGCCCCGATGGGGGTTGCGGCGCTCAATGGATGGTCTCCGCTTTGCGTCGGGGGGCGCGGTAAACATCGGAACCCTGCGCAATACGCGCATCGCCAATTCCGTCCTCGGCCATATCCATCCGGCTTTTGTTGCGTTTGCGTTTAACGAAGCTTTCGGTTTTGTGGTGCTGCTCGACCCAGCCGCGAATGATCGCCATCAGCGCGGGTGGCATCGGCACCAGTTCAACGATATCTTCGCCATTATCGGCATAATCCTGACCATCAAAAGGCGAGGCGGTTGCCAGCACCACCTCCAGCCCCTCGGCCGTGTTTTCGGCCTCGCGCATGATCACATAAATCGAGGGCACTTTGGTTGACAGCTCGGTCAGGTAAGCCTCGGTATCGGTGCGCCACAGTTCCAGCGGCACGGTTGCGGCGTGGTATTCCACCACCTCGCCCTCGCGGCGCAGTTCACGCCAGTTGGCTGGCCCCGCGCCCGGCAGCACCGCCACAGCCTGCCACACCCATTTCGCCCATCGCGTCACGCCCGGAGACTTCCGAAGCACGATCCCGAGCGGGAGAGAGAGACATTTTTGTGACATTCATTCAACCATTTCATCTGTCATTTCATCTGCGCACAGCTTCGCCAATGCGTTCAGTGTTAACGATGATGCACGCGCCTGTTTCGTCCTAGCTAAAAATCGCCAAACCGGCGATTATTTCACTGATCAGGACATTTCGACCAAGGCTGAATGGCCATTTTTGCCACATGGGACAAATAGTCCACCCGCCCTAATCCTGAGCAATAAACTCGGCTTTTGGGGCGGGTCTAAAAACGAATCACCCGCGCGCTTTCGCGGTAAGATTGGCGGGCATAAAAAAGGCTTTACTCGCCGCCGTTATGCAGACTAAGTGAAGAGGAAAACAGCGGGCTTTCGGCCATATGCAAGGGGAAAACATTGTCTAATACATTGATATTATGTGATTGTTCAAAAAGTCAGCCACTGAATGCCAAAGCGCTGTCCAAGGCCTCGGGCATGAAATGTTCGCGGGTTCACTCGGCACTTTGCACAACCGAACTGGGTGATGCGGCGGCGCTACTGCAGGCAGGCAATGTCACCATCGCCTGCCTGCAAGAGACGCAGGTTTTCGCCGAACTGGCCGAGGAGCTGGGGGTGGAAACGCCCGAATTTGTTGATCTGCGCGACCGGGCCGGTTGGTCGGACGAGGGCGGGCAGGCCACCGCCAAAATGGCCGCCCTTTTGGCTGATTTTCGCCTGCCGGCACCACCGGTAAAAATGCTTGATATCGAAAGCGCGGGGCAATGCCTGATCCTTGGCACGCCAGCGGTGGCCCTGCCTGCCGCCGCGCAGCTTAGCGAGGTGCTAAGCGTTACGGTTTTGCTTGAAACTGCCGATGATCTCCCTGTCAATCCGGGCTATGATGTGGTGGTTGGCAAGCTGCGTTCGGCCAGCGGCAGTCTGGGTGGTTTCGAGGTTAAAATAGATGCGTTGCAAACCATAGAGCCAGGCGGGCGCGGCGATGTGCGCCTAGCCGCGCCGCGTGATGGCGGCCAATCGCAATGCGACGTTATTCTTGATCTGCGCGGAAATTCGAGCGGCGCAACCCCGTTGTTTCACCACAAACGCGACGGCTATTTGTGCGCCGACCCCGGCAGCGCCCCTGCGACTGCCAAGGCTATATTCGAGGCCGGCCAACTGGTGGGCGGCTTTGAAAAACCGTTTTATGTTGCGCTTGATCCGCTTTTATGCGCCCATTCCCGTGCCGGTATTGTTGGCTGCTCGAACTGTATTGATACCTGCGAAACCGGCGCCATTACCCCTGATGGCGAGCATGTGGCGATCGACGTAAATATCTGCGCGGGCTGCGGCGGTTGTGCCTCGGTTTGCCCAAGCGGGGCGATTACGTTCGAGATGTCGCCAAGCACTTATTTGATGCAACGTGTTGAAACCATGGCAACAACCTATCGCGGTGCTGGCGGCAAGGCCCCGCGCCTGTTGGTGCATGATGGTGAGTTCGGCGGCGAGATGATCTCGCTGAACGCCCGCTATGGCCGTGGCCTGCCCGCTGATGTGATCCCGCTTGAGGTCGAAAGCCTGACCAATTTCGGCCATGCGGAAATGCTGGCGGCGCTGGGCTGCGGTTTTGTGGCCGTTGACCTGCTGCTAACCCCGCAATCCGAGCGCCCCGTGCTGGAAACCGCGCGCAATCTGGCGCTGGCGATCAGCGATAATGCCGATATCCGGCTGCTGGATGTTGCTGACCCGGAGGCATTGGCCGCGGCGCTTTACACCGATAAAACCGCCACCGCCTGCGCGCCCATTTTGCCGATTGGCAACCGCCGTCAGGTTACCCGCCTTGCCGCCAAGGCCCTGCGCGGCCCGCTAGACGCCCCCATCGCCCTGCCCGCTGGCGCGCCATACGGGGCGGTTGTGGTTAACCCTGATGCCTGCACCCTGTGCCTTGCCTGTGTGTCTTTATGCCCGTCGGGGGCATTGCTGGATAACCCCGACGCGCCGCAATTGCGCTTTCAGGAGGACGCCTGCCTGCAATGCGGCATCTGCACCCGCGCCTGCCCCGAAAACGCGATTTCGCTGCTGCCGCAGCTTGATCTGTCTGACGCTGCCTTGGGGCAAGTTGTGTTGCATGAGGAAGACCCGTTTGCCTGTATTTCATGCGGGTCGCTGTTCGGGGTTAAAGCAACCATCGACAAGATCATTGAAAAGCTGGCGGGCAAGCACCCGATGTATGCCGATAGTGAATCTGGCCAGCTGATCCAGATGTGCGACAACTGCCGCATAAATGCCCTATATCACAGCCAGAACAGCCCGTTTCAAAGCGGCACCCGCCCCGTAACCCGCACCACCGATGATTACCTGAAGCGGCGGGATAACTGATGCTAGTTTTGCACCAGCGGCGCGCCCAGATCGGCGGGCTCTATACTGTTGATAAAGCTCAAAATATTGTCCAGATCAGCCGGTTCAAGGATCACCGGCGCGATCGAGGGCGGGCGGTCGGGGTCAAACGGGGTGGTAATGCCGGTTACCTGCGTAAACGCCGGGTGGGGATTGCGGGTGAAAAAGCTCAAAAACCGGTCTTGCCAGTCGGGCAGGCTGCGCAGCAAGCTGAACGACGGGGTAGAGCCGATGCCCTGCATCCGGTTGGCTGGCCCCACCACATGGCAGCGGCCGCAATTGGCATAGGAAAACGACTCGCCGCGCGCGGCACTGCCGGTGAAAACCGTGGGCGCAATTGTGGTGGCTTCGGGTTGCAAAATGGTGAAAACCGGCGCGCCGTCTATTTTGAACTGCCCGATGGTGCGGATGCCGACATCAGACAGCAGCCAGTCAGCAAAGCGGCGGGCATTTTGCTGGCGCGGGGTGTCGGCGCTGCCCAGTTGCAGGTATATTTTTACCCCCAGCCCCTGCATAACCGGCGTGCCGGTATCGGGCGAAAATGTGGCCTCGGCGGCGGCGGATTGCAGCGAAACCCGAATACCGGTTTTGAGCGAAAACCGCGGCAGGATAAAGCGCAAAAAGCCGGATTCCTGCAACACAGACGGGCTGGAAAGACCAAACTCGCGGGTTTGGGCAGCGGCAGGCTGCGTGGTGAAAACACCAAGAATAACGGCGGCAATAACAGATCGAAACAAAGCATTGGTTCCTTTTTGAAAGAGGCCCCTAGAGGGTGGCGGGGAAATATCCCGCTGTCAATCCGCAGATTTTTGAGGAGCAGATAATGGTAGAACGTGATGCGATTTTGGCAGCGTTAAAAACGGTTAAAACCCCCGGGGGGGCAGATATTGTAAGCGCCGGCATGGTTAAGGCGCTAACGGTTGAAGACGGCGCGGTGCGCTTTGTGTTCGAGGTGCCGGGGGCGCAGGCAAAGTTGCTGGAAGCAGTGCGCGCGCAGGCCGAGGCGGCGGCGAAAGCGGTTACGGGCGTTAAAAAAGTTTCGGTGGTCATGACCGCCCACAGCGCCCCTGCCCAGCCGCCCGACCTGAAAGCAGGCCGCAAGGCAGAGCCAAAGGGGCCGCAAAAAATACCCGGTATTGCCAAAATAATCGCCATTGCCTCGGGAAAGGGCGGGGTTGGTAAATCTACGCTTTCGGCCAATCTGGCGGTGGCTTTAGCGGTAGAGGGCAAAAAGGTCGGCCTGCTGGATGCCGATGTATTTGGCCCCTCGCAGCCGCGTATGCTGGGGGTTACGGGGCGGCCCGCCTCGCCCGACGGCCAAACCATTTTGCCGCTGCGCAACCACGGGGTTACGTTGATGTCGATTGGGTTGATGACCAACGAAAACGAGGCGGTGGTCTGGCGCGGGCCGATGCTGATCGGGGCGTTGCAGCAAATGCTGACGCAGGTGCAATGGGGGGCACTCGATGTTTTGATCGTTGATCTGCCGCCCGGCACGGGTGATGTGCAAATGACCCTGGCGCAAAAAGCCGAGGTTGACGGGGCGATCATTGTGTCGACCCCGCAAGACGTAGCCTTGCTGGATGCGCGCAAAGGCATTGATATGTTTAACAAACTCGGCACGCCAATTCTGGGTATGGTTGAAAATATGTCATACCAGATTTGTGAAGAATGCGGCCACAGGGGCCATCCGTTTGGCCATGGCGGCGTGGCCAAAGAGGCAGAAAAGCTGGGGGTGCCGCTGCTGGCAGAATTGCCACTGCATCTTGATATTCGTATTGCATCTGACAGCGGCGCGCCTATCGTGGTCAGCAAACCCGACTCTGGGCAAGCGCAGGCGTTTCGCGTGCTGGCCCGGCGGTTAATCAACGATGGCACAATATGATAGATGACCTGTTTGAAGCCCCGCTGCCCGCCAGCTTTCCGCCGTTATTTACCGGCGCGGCGGTCAGCGGCCGCACCGACCCCTTTACCAAGGCCTGCGCGCAGGCGCTGATCGGCTGCGATGCCGGTTTGCTGGTGCATAGCATCACCCCAGACCGGATCAGGGCTGCGATCGTATTTGCCCCCGAAACCCCGCTAGAGGATGCAATGGCGGCGCTGATCGCCTGCGGGGTCGGGTTGCAAAACGCCATGGGGGCGCTGGCCCCGCCCGAGGTTGGCGTGCATCTGGGCTGGCAGGGCGAAATTTATGTAAATGGCGGCCATGCCGGGCGGCTGCGGGTGGCGGCCTCGGGCGCTGACCCGTTGGCAGTGCCCGATTGGCTGGTGGTCGGGCTGGAGCTGGACCTGCTGCCACAAACCGCCGCCGAAGCCGGTGAGCGCCCCGACCAAACCTGCCTGATGATGGAGGGCTGCGGAGATATATCCCCGATCCGGCTGCTGGAAAGCTGGTCGCGCCACACGCTGGTCTGGATCAACGATATCGGGTCGGGCGAGGTGCGCGCCCTGCATACCCACTGGCGCGGGCTGGCCAAGGACATGGGCGAGGAAATATCGCTGACGGTGGCGGGCGCCCCCACCGGCACCTTTGTGGGTGTTGACGAAAAATTCGGCATGTTGCTGCGCCAAGGTGATACCACCCGCCTGATCCCGCTTTGCGCCCTTCTTGAAACCGGAGACCCGACATGAACCTAGCGCGCGCCATTCATTTTGACGAAAGCGACACATTGGTGTTTCACAGCCCCGCCCGCACCGGTGAATGGGCGATCTCGGGCGGGTTCGAGTTTTCGAACTGGGGCGCGGGGGATTTAAGCGGTAAAGCGCGGCAGGCCTTTGCCAATGGCTGGTTCGGGTTAGAGACCTTTGGCCGCGTGACCTTTGTGGCGGTAACCAAAATAGAGCCTGACGAGATGGAGGTATTGGCCGCCCATCTGGCACAACATTTTGTTGATATTTACGGTGCCCCGTCGATTGAAGCGGCCCTGCCGGTGGCAAATGACGAGCTGGCACATATGGTCGAGCTATGCGCGGGCCATGCGCCCAACACCCTGCTGACCGTGGCGCGCGAGCTTGGCGAAAGCGGTGTTGCCGAGGCTTACCGCGTGATTGAGGCCCCCGACGCGGGGCTGGATATTTTAGCGGTGCATGGCGAGCTTGACTAGGCGGGGTATGGGGCCGAGGGTAGGATTTGAGTATTTGTAGAAGAATGAAGAGCGTGACCCGGATAGCGTGGAGTCAGGACCTGTAAATACATTGAGGTCTTTGCATAACTTCGCAACTTCCATTGCGATTTGATTTTGGTATGCATGCTTTATGCAAAAACCATTCATCACCCAGCCCGCCCTTTTCGCAACCAGCGCCGATCTTGAGCATGCCTGCCTGCAAGGGCTGGAAAAGCCCCTTGGCTTTTGAACGAATGGCCGCTTCAACGAGAACTTGGAGCGGCACTACGGCGTGACAGGCCCACTTCGCGCAAAAGCCAATAAATACCGGCTTCAGGAGGCACAAATGCGTGCGGCGTGCCGAATTACATTCGTGTCTTGCTCAAAGGCGGGGTATGCAGAGGTCTCATCCCATAAGTTCAGCGCCAGTTTAATAGTTTGGTATCACACATTGCGCCATTCGCCACTTTTGGCTAAAACGTATCAACCCGAGTTTCCCTTCAGGAGCATCCCGCAAAATGGCATCATATCAATACGTTTACCACATGGACGGTGTGTCCAAAACCTACCCCGGTGGCAAGAAGCTGTTTGAAAACATCCGGCTGTCCTTCTTGCCGGGTGTAAAAATCGGCGTGGTTGGCCCCAACGGCTCGGGCAAATCCACCCTGATGAAGATCATGGCCGGCCTTGATAAGGAATTTCAGGGCGAGGCATGGGCCGCCGAGGGGGCCAAGGTTGGCTACCTGCCGCAAGAACCCAAGCTCGACGAAAGCCTGAATGTGCGCGAAAACATCATGCTCGCCGTAGCCGCGAAACAGGCGACGCTTGACCGCTATAACGCGCTGGCGATGAACTATTCCGAGGAAACCGCCGACGAAATGGCAACCCTGCAAGACCAGATTGATGCCGAAGACCTGTGGAACCTCGACAGCAGTATCGACATCGCGATGGAGGCCCTGCGCTGCCCGCCCGATGACGCCGAGGTTGCCACCCTGTCAGGGGGTGAGGCCCGCCGCGTGGCCCTGTGCAAGCTGTTGCTAGAGGCCCCCGATATGCTGCTGCTCGACGAGCCAACCAACCATCTGGACGCCGAAACCATCGCCTGGCTGCAACAGCATTTGATCGACTACAAAGGCACCATCCTTTGCGTCACCCACGACCGTTATTTTCTGGATGACATCACCAGCTGGATCCTTGAGCTCGACCGTGGCCGCGGTATCCCGTATGAGGGAAACTATTCGGCGTGGCTTGAGCAAAAAGCCAAACGCATGCAGCACGAGGCCAAATCCGACAAGGCCAAAATGCGCACATTGGAGCGCGAGCTGGACTGGATGCGGCAATCGCCAAAAGCCCGCCAAGCCAAATCCAAGGCGCGGATCAATGCCTATAACGAGCTTGCCAACCAGTCCGAGCGCGACAAGGTCGGCCGCGCCCAGATCATCATTCCCAATGGCCCGCGCCTTGGCAACAAGGTGATTGAAGTCGAGGGGCTTTCAAAAGGTTTTGGCGATAACCTGTTGGTTGAAAACCTGTCTTTCAGCCTGCCGCCGGGCGGTATTGTCGGGGTGATCGGCCCGAATGGTGCCGGTAAATCCACCCTGTTTAACATGCTCACCGGGCAAGAGCAGCCTGATAGCGGCACGGTTGAATTTGGCGATACGGTGAAGCTTTCCTATGTTGACCAGTCGCGCGATGCGCTCGACGACAAAAAAACCGTGTTTGAGGAAATCAGCGACGGGCTGGATGTGGTGAAGCTTGGCGACGCCGAGGTTAACGGTCGCGCCTATTGTTCGAGCTTTAATTTCAAGGGCGGTGACCAGCAAAAAACCATGGGCCTGCTTTCGGGCGGTGAGCGCAACCGCGTGCACATGGCCAAGCTTTTGCGAGAGGGTGGCAACGTGCTGCTGCTCGATGAGCCAACCAATGATCTGGATGTCGAAACCCTGCGCGCGCTGGAAGATGCGCTGGAAGACTTCGCCGGTTGCGCCGTGATTATTTCACACGACCGGTTTTTTCTTGATCGCCTCTGCACCCACATGCTGGCCTTTGAAGGCGACAGCCATGTGGAGTGGTTCGAAGGCAATTTCGAGGATTACGAGGCCGACAAGATCAGGCGTTTGGGGCCAGAAAGCGTGAAGCCGACGCGGGTGAAGTATAAGAAGTTTACGAGGTAGAGCGATGAAACCTCTGGATACCTGATTCAGATTTTTGGCGGTCTCGGATGGCCTCGAAACTGCATGTCCCGGGTCCGGATATTTTAACGCGTTGTAAGGCCCCTATCGGCTTTCCGCCAGCGCTTTAAGGTAGTGAAAGCTGGCTTTCGGGGTGCGGGTCTGGGTGGCGAAATCCACATGCACCAGCCCGAAGCGTTTTTCATAGCCAAAGGCCCACTCGAAATTGTCGAGCAGCGACCAGTAAAAATAGCCGCCAATATTGCCGCCCTCGGCAATCGCCCGCCGCAGTTGTTGCAAATGGCCTGATATATAGCTGATTCGCGCCTGGTCGTTGACTTGGCCGTTAAGACAATGGTCATCATGCGCCATGCCGTTTTCGGTGATGAACAGCGGCAGATCATTGGTATAATTGCGGCGCAGCCACGTTAAAATCTCGTAAATGCCCTCGGGGTAAATATCCCAGCCCATCTGGGTTTTGGGCGCATTTGTGGGTATGAAACGATAGGTGGGCCAGCTTTTATCGGGGGCATCGGCCACGGTTTGGCGGGTGTAATAATTGACCCCCAGCCAATCGAGCGGTTGGCAAATGCGCGCCATATCGGCCTGCCAGCCTGTCGGCAGGTGTGCCCCCAGCCCCGCCAGCACGGGGGCGGGGTAGCGGCCGGTGGTTAGCGGCTCTATGAACATGCGGTTCATCACCGCGTTGAACCGCGCCGTGGCGTTGATATCGGCGGTGCTTTGGCTGGCGGGTCGGGCGGCCTCGAAATTCAGCACGATGCCGAGGTTCTTTTGCCCCGCTGCCCGCAGCCGCGCCGTGGCCTCGCCATGGGCCAGCAGCACATGGTGCAGGGCGCGGGCGGTGGCGCGGCTGTCGCGCAGCCCCGGCGCGTGCTGGCCCAGAAAATGTGACAGGTATACCACGCACCACGGCTCGTTTATGGTCGCGACCGTGCTTAAGCGGTCGCCCAGTCGCTTGATCACGATCTCGCTGAAATCGCCGAACCAGCCCACCACATCGGGGTTGGTCCAGCCGCCGAGCGCGGCCAGTGCCGCCGGCAGCTCCCAATGATAAAGGGTCAGGTGCGGTTGTAAATCGCGGGCCAGCAGGGCGTCGACCAGCCGGTCGTAATAATCCAGCCCTTGCTGGTTGACCGTGCCGCGGCCCTCGGGCAGCACCCGCGCCCAGCTGGTTGAAAACCGGTAGGCGTCAAAGCCGCGCATCAGGTCAAAATCGGTCTTGTAGCGGTGGTAATGCTCACAGGCTACCGCGCCGGTCTCATGGTTGGCGACCTTGCCGGGTTGGGCGGCGAAGGTATCCCAATGGGTGGGGCCGGCGCCGCCAAAATGGTGGCCCTCTATCTGGTAGGCCGAGGTCGCGGCGCCAAATAAAAACCCCTTCGGGAAATCGCTGCGGGTCAGCACGGGGTCAGGCCACCGGGGCCGGACCGGTGCTTTCACCGACCGTCAGCTCGGTTTCAAGCAGGGTGTGGCGCGGGGTATTGCTGCCGCTTTTAATGATATCCAGCAGCATTTTCGCACAAAGCTGCCCCGCGTGATGCACCGAGGATTTGGTGGCGGTAAAGATCGGAATATCCGCGCCGTTGGGCAGGTAGGAAAGCGCGTCATCATGGATGATCACCGACACATCGCGCCCCATTTTTTTGCCTGCATCCCCGAGCGCACGCCGCACCCCGATGGCCATGATCATCGACGACACAATAAACGCGGTCGGCGCTTGCGGGCGGGCCAGCATATCGCGCGCGGCGCCATAGCCGACCTCTTCGGTCATCTCGTCGGATACCATCAATGTCGGGTCGGCCAGCAGCCCGCGCGCGCTGTGGGCGGCCAAAAACCCCTCTTTGCGGCGCCGGGCGAAATCCATGAATTCCAGCCCGTTGATCAGCGCCATCCGGCGGTGGCCAAGGTCGAGCAAAAAATTGGCGGCGCGCTCGAAGGATCGGCGGTTGTTGACATCGACCCATGAATAATCCGCATCGTCAGCGCTGGCGCGGCCATGCACCACAAAGGGCAGGCCAAGGCTTTGAAGCAGCGCGATGCGCGGGTCGTTGGCGCGTGGGCCGTGCACAATCACCCCGTCAACCGAGGCCCGCGCCGCCATCTGCCGATAGGCGCGGGCCTCGTCGCCGTCAGCCACCACCGATAGCAGCATATCGTGGTCGTTGCGGGCGTAAACCTCGCCCGCGCCGGCAATGAAATCGGCAAAAATAGGGTTGACGATCTCGTGGCGGGTCGCCACCGGAATCACATGGCCAATCGCCATAGAACGCCCCGTCGCCAGCCCCTTGGCGCGGGGGTTGGCGCGGTAATTATGGGTGGCGGCAGCGGCTTTTACCCGCTGGCGGGTGGCCTCGCTGACCTCGGGGTAATCGTTCAGCGCGCGGCTGACCGTGGTTTGAGACAGGCCCAAAATTGTGGATAGTTTTTTTAAATTCATTCCAAAGCGCTTTTGATTTAGGTGCCATACTGTAGCGAACCCCCAATGCCGCGTCAAAGCCCCATTTGTATTTATATCGCACATATTCCAATAATATACCGGTTTGAAAAAGCATCTATTGACAGAATACGATTAATACCCGAGTTTGCAGATACTCAAAGCGCTTTGAAAGGCTTTCGAATCGCTTTAGCAAAATAATAGCGGCGCAACCGCGCCCGACATGGAGGAAATTATGAAACATATATTATTTGCCGGTGTGGCGGCGATGGCGCTAAGCGCGGGCATGGCCTCGGCCGGGTCTGACCTGGCGGGGCAGCAGGTTACGGTATTTGGCCCGTGGCTAGGCCCTGACCAAGCAAATGTAGAGGCGGTTCTGGCCGGTTTTGCCGCCCAGAGCGGGGCTGATGTGCGCTATGTTGGCTCTGACAGTTTCGAGCAGCAAATTCTGGTTGATACCGAGGCCGGTTCGGCCGCCAATGTATCGGTATTTCCGCAACCCGGGCTGGCGGCCGACCTTGCGTCGCGCGGGTTTTTAACCCCGCTGGCCGACGGCACCGCCGACTGGGTGCGTGAAAACTATGCCGCTGGTCAAAGCTGGGTTGATCTGGGCACGTTTGCTGGCCCCGATGGTAAAGACAGCCTTTATGGGTTCTTTTACAAGGTCGATCTGAAGTCGCTGGTCTGGTATGTGCCTGAAAACTTTGCCGATGCCGGTTATGAAGTGCCCCAAACCATGGAAGAGCTGATCGCGCTTAGCGACCAGATTGTTGCCGATGGCGGCACCCCTTGGTGCATTGGTCTGGGGTCGGGCGGCGCCACTGGTTGGCCGGCAACCGACTGGGTTGAAGACCTGCTGCTGCGCACCCAGCCCCCTGCGGTTTATGATGGCTGGGTCAGCAACGAAATTCCGTTCAACGACCCGCGCATCGTCGCGGCGATTGACGAGTTCGGCGTATTTGCCCGCAACGACGCTTACGTTGCCGGCGGGGCAGGGGCCGTGGCCTCGACCGACTTCCGCGACAGCCCCAAAGGCTTGTTCAGCTCGCCACCGCAGTGCTATTTGCACCGTCAGGCCAGCTTTATTCCGGCGTTCTTCCCTGAAGGCACGGTTGTTGGCCAAGATGCCGATTTCTTTTACTTCCCGGCCTTTGCCAGCAAAGACCTTGGTAAACCTGTGCTGGGTGCCGGCACGGTTTGGGCGATCACCAATGATAGCCCGGGGGCCGAAGCGCTGATCGAGTATCTGAAAACCGCCGAGGCCAACGAGATATGGATGGCGCGCAAAGGGTTTTTAACCCCGAACCTGAACGTCGATACCAGCGTGTTCAGCGACCCGACCCTGCGCAAGATGAACGACATTTTGCTAAACGCCACCACCTTCAGGTTTGATGGCTCCGACCTGATGCCGGGCGCAATTGGCGCTGGTGCGTTCTGGACCGGCATGGTTGACTATGCGGGCGGCAAATCGGCCCAAGACGTTGCCGATGCCATTCAGGCCGCGTGGGACGCGATTAAGTAAACCAACCGCGAGATCCGGCCCCGTTGCCGGATCTCGCCCCATAGGAGCATTTTTATGAACCCCGCATTGCAAGCCATTATAACCATATTGATCGGTGTTGGCGGCTGCGTGGGTTATTTTTATCTTTCCAACCAGTTTCTTGACAAAGTGTTGTTTCCACCGCGCGGCAAAAACGCCGGGCGCAACATAAACCGCGCCAACATCGTGCGCCCGTGGCTGTTTTTGCTGCCCGCGCTGCTGGCACTGGGGGTCTATCTGGCCTATCCGGTGGTCGAAACCCTGCGGCTGTCGTTGACCCAGCGCAGCACCCTGCCCGATGGCAGCACCGCCTATACATGGGTCGGGCTTGATAATTACCGCCAGATGATGGACGAGCCCAAATTCTGGGAGGCCCTGCGCAATAACGCCCTGTGGCTGACCTTTGTGCCCGCTTTGGCCACCATGTTTGGCCTGCTGGCCGCCCAGCTTACCGACCGGCTTAAATGGGGCAATATCGCCAAATCGCTTATTTTCATGCCGATGGCGATCTCGTTTGTTGGCGCGGCGGTGATCTTTAAGCTGGTTTATGATATGCGGCCCGTTAGTCAGGAGCAGATCGGTGTATTAAACGCGCTATACCTGTATTTCGGCGGCACCGAGCCCAAGGCATGGCTGACAATCCCGCTATGGAACAACTTTTTTCTGATGGCGGTGCTGGTCTGGATCCAGACCGGTTTTGCCATGGTCATATTGTCAGCCGCGCTGCGCGGCATTCCCGAAGAAACCATAGAGGCCGCGATTGTTGACGGTGCCAACCCGTTTCAGGTGTTTTTCAAGATCAAGGTGCCGCAGATAAAAGGCACGATCATGGTGGTCTGGACCACCATAACTATTGTTGTGCTCAAGGTGTTCGACATCGTTTTTGCCATGACCAACGGCCAGTGGGGCACGCAGGTGCTGGCCAACTATATGTTTGACAAGCTGTTTCGGGCCAATGACTGGGGGGTTGGCTCGGCCAGCGCCATGGTGATCATGCTGTTGGTGACGCCGATACTGGTCTGGAACGTGCGCAACGCGCGCCGCGAAATGAAATAGGGGGCGTTTATGGATATTGCCGGTAAAAAATCGGGGCTGACATGGGCGGTGCATATTTCGGTGCTGCTGCTGGTGGCGCTGTGGGTGTTTCCGACGCTCGGGTTGTTGGTGTCGTCGTTTCGCACCGCTGACCAGATTTCGACCTCTGGCTGGTGGGCGTCGATGTTTCCGTCGCAACAAAACCTGACCCTGCGCGCCGATGCGCCCGAATTGCAGGCGCAGGTCGATGGGCTATATGTGATCGAAGGCCAGCTATTTTTGCCAAATTCCGGCAAGGAGATCTCGCGCTGGGGGGTGTCTTCGCGCGCTTATGATGCGTTTGCGGCGGGCGAAACCGCGCCGCTTAGAAAGGGTGGCGAGGTCACTGTGTTGGCCGATGGCAGCTACCGCATGACCAACACCGAACCCTTTAGCGGCAGCCGTGGCCAGCGCATATTCGTGACCGCGACCTCGCCGCCCGAATTTACCCTGCGCAACTATCAAAACGTGTTGTTTGACCCCGACAACCGCGAGGGCATGGCAAAAGCGTTTTTCAATACCCTGACGGTGACCATCCCCGCCACCATCATCCCGATCGTGATCGCCGCTTTTGCCGCCTATGCCCTGGCCTGGATGGAGTTTCCGGGCCGCGCGCTGTTGATTGCCGCCATTGTCGGCCTGCTGGTGGTGCCGCTGCAACTGGCGCTGATACCGCTGTTAAAACTGCATAACGAGATCGGCATCGGCAAAGGCTACCTTGGCGCTTGGCTGGCCCATACCGGCTTTGGCCTGCCGCTGGCGATATATTTATTGCGCAATTATATGGTCGGCCTGCCGCGCGATATTATTGAAAACGCCCGCGTTGACGGCGCGACCGAGTTCCAGATTTTCACCAAAATCATCCTGCCGCTCAGCTTTCCGGCGCTGGCCTCCTTCGCGATCTTCCAGTTTTTATGGACATGGAACGACCTGCTGGTGGCGCTGGTGTTCCTGATAGATTCAACCGGCGAAACCACGGTGATGACCAAGCAGATCGTCGAGCTTCTGGGCACCCGTGGCGGCAATTGGGAAATTCTGGCAACCTCGGCCTTTGTGTCGATCGCGGTGCCGCTTTTCGTTTTCTTTGCCATGCAAAAATACCTCGTGCGCGGCCTGCTTGCCGGCTCGGTTAAATAGATGGATAACAACATGAACACAGCCCCGGCGATGCTGCCCGAAACCACCACCGACTGGTGGCGCGGCGCGGTCATTTACCAGATATATCCGCGCAGC
>CAYWXQ010000014.1:0-22109 GCA_964462475.1 uncultured Rhodobacterales bacterium
AAAACGCTATTATTGTGACAACCACGACCAGCTACGCAGCCATCTAAACGATTTCATTGATGCTTACAATTACGCCGCCCCGAAACCCTCAAAGGCCCGCCGCCATACGGATACATCAGCAAAATCCGGGCAAAAGCGCCAAAAAGGGTCACTGTAAATCCAACCCATCAAAGCAGGGGACTAAACACCTAATAGTTAAGGAAAGCCTGAAATCATTTCATCCAGCCGTGAACCGAGTTGTTTTGCTTTTTTGCCTCTATTGGAAAAGATATGTGCAGTCCAAACATCGATGAGGCCGATATGAGCAGACGTCCACGAAGTGCCCGCAGGCAGACCGGCAAGGGCGGGGCCAATGTCGGCCAGCTCTCCAGAGCGCCGATCACAAACCCGTATCCGCCGATGGAGATTTTGCCGAATTTCGAGCTGGATATGATTCACGACACCGCCATGCGGGTTGTTTCGGAACTCGGGCTTCAGTTTCAAAATGACAAAGCCATCGATATTCTGGCGGCGAACGGGGCCGATGTGGACCGCGATACCGGGATGGTGCGCCTGGCGGCGGACCGGCTTATGGAATGGGTTGGCAAGGCGCCGGCTGAATTTACGCTGCACGCCAGAAACCCGGCGCGAAACACTATAATCGGGGGGAATCGCATTAATTTTTCCCCCGTATCCGGCCCGCCAAATGCGTCTGATCTTGATAATGGCCGCCGCCCCGGCAGCAAGCGAGACCAGGATAACCTGATCAAATTAGGGCAAAGCCTGAACATCCTCTCTTTGGCAGGGGCACAGCCGGTCGAGGCGATGGAGCTGCCGGCTGAAACCCGCCATCTTGATTTTTATAAATCGCAAATAATGTTTACCGACAAGGTATGGAACGCGCGGGCGATCGGGCAGGATCGGGTGACAGATGCGCTTGAAATGGTCGCCATTGCCCGAGGGGTTGACCGGGCGCAACTAAAGCGCGAGCCTAGCCTGCTAACGGTCATCAACGTGAATTCTCCGCGTATTGTTGACGGCGAGATGCTGAACGGCTTGATGGAAATGGTTGAAAACGGCCAACCTTGTATCATCACCCCCTTTACCCTTGCGGGGGCGATGAGCCCGATTACGCTTGCGGGGGCCTTGGCACAGCAAACCGCCGAAGCCTTGTTGGTGATCGCCTTTACGCAAATGATTAACCCTGGCTGCCCGGTGGTGTTTGGCGGCTTTACCTCCAACGTCGATATGAAATCGGGCGCGCCGGCTTTTGGCACGCCGGAATATGCGCAGGCGGTGATTATCGGCGGGCAGTTGGCGCGGCGCTATGGTTTGCCTTACCGAACCAGCAACGTGAATGCCTCGAATTGTGTCGATGCGCAGGCGAGTTATGAAAGCATGATGTCGATCTGGGCTGCGTTTATGGCGCATGCCAATATTATCAACCACGCGACAGGCTGGCTTGAAGGCGGGCTGACCGCGTCATTTGAGAAATACATTCTGGATGCGGAAATGCTACAGGGGCTGGCGCGCATGATGGTGCCGCCGGTGGTCGATACCGCCAGCCTTGCCTTTGAGGCGCTCAAAACCGTGCCGCCGGGCGGCCATTTTTTCGGGGTCGAGCATACGATGGAGCGCTACAAAGACGCGTTTTACAGCCCGATCCTGTCTGACTGGCAAAACTTTGAAAGCTGGGAGGAGCGCAGCGGCAAAAACGCCACCGAGCGCGCCAACGGCATCTGGAAAAAGCTGCTTGAGGACTATGTATCGCCCGCGATAGACGACGGCATCGAGCCGAAGCTGGACGCCTATATTGCCAAGCGGAAGCTGGAGATCAAGGCCGACTAGGGCGCGGGAAAGATAAGGCCGAGCAGCGCGGGCAGCTCAATATCATCCGCCGGTTTGGCGATCATGGCTTCGATGCTGTCGGCGCGAGCCTTGCCTAGAATACTATCTGTAAAAAGGTGGAATTTGGCGCTGATTTCTGCAGTTGACAGCGGGTTGTCGGGGTCGCCGCGCGGAGTGTAGGGTTTGGAGTGCAGCCCACGCCCGTCGGTTAAGTAAAGGGTGACATCGGCCCAGCGTTTGCGGGTGCTGATCTTGGTATAATGGGCGGATTCCACAATGGTTGTGGCGCGGCTGAGGCGTTGGATTTCGGGGTCAGTCAGGATCGCTGGCTGCAATTCCTCTATGCCGATTTTGCCGCGCGCTGCCATGATCGCAAACGGATAGGCCAAGGCATATGTCAACTCGTCAATTGATTGCGGCGCGTGCCCGGCCAGGCGGGTGGCATAGTGGAAGGTCGATATCTGGGCGCGCTTGATCTGGTGGCTTTGCAGGTTATGCGCTTGCATCAAATCAAAAACCGCATCAATCGCCGGATGGGCCCAGCGGCAAACCGGATAGGCTTTGTAGTGGGTGTTGCTGACCTCCCAGCGCGCGCCCAGATCATCCCAGAAAGGCGCGGCTTCGGGGCTGTCCACCGTAATCGCAGGGGCGCCGGTAAAGCCGTCAGCGGCCAGATAAGCGGCACTTACGCCGGTGGGCGCGCCCCAGCCGACGCCGTCTCGCAGCATGGTCGGGTGGTCAATGCAGCGCAGCATCTGGCTGCGTGGCCCGTGATATTCGGCGATGCCGACAGCGTGGTGCAACTGGTTTTCACCAAGGCACAGCAATCTGGCCCCGGCGGCGGCGACGCCCAGGGCGGTCCATGCGCCCGAGGTGTGGTAATCTGGCGTGGTGGCGTGCAGGGTTAGGCCGGCGCGGTAAGAAACCTCGTAACCGATCGCTAGCGCGGTGATTAGATCGCGGCCGGAAACCGATTGGCCATCGTTGAACAACCCATCAATAATGGCCAGAACCCCGGGTAAAACCGCCGATCCTGCATGGCCTTTTACCGCTGAATAGCCGTCATGGGCATCGATTGAGTCAATGGTAAACGCGCCCGCCATTGCCGCCCCCATCGGGCTGGTTTTCTGGCCGCCAAATAGCATACGGGCTTTGGGCGTGGCGGTGCCGCACGGCATGTGCGCGGCGGTAAATTTTTTCACAATCGCCGATATTTCTGACCGGCTGCCAATGGCGGCCACCCCCAGCGTATCCAGCAAACTGCGATGCATGGTGGCCAAAACGCTCGCCGGAATGTCTTCATAAGCAAGATCTAGAACAAACGCGCTAAAAGCCTTTTTCATCATCCACCCCCGTTGAAATCTAGAAAAAGTATTGTCGGTCGACGCTATTTGCGCAACATCTGCAAAATTCACCTTGTCCAAAATAAATTTCATCCGCGAAAGACTGGTCTGGATCGGGCGAAAACCGCGCGGCGATCTGGCCGTGCAAATATCTTTTTTCATGGCCACATGAATATTGTTCGTTTGGTAATTGCGGCGTTGGGCCCCTAGCCTGACAAACGCAATAAACAAATGCCTTTTGGTCAACAAAACATGGTTGCCGATAATTCGGCGCACAGGCTTTTGGTATTTGGCCAAAAGCGTGTAGGTTGGGGGCAATGGCTCTGGTTGGCGTTTGTGCCGTTTTAATTCCAGCCCCGCAGCATATCGTTGTGGAAAGATAGCAAATGAAACCTATGGGAGAGAAGTATGAAACCTTTTACAAAACTGATCGCCGCCGCGATTATCGCCTCGGCAAGCACGTTTAGTGCTGCATGGGCGGGCGAAGCGCTTGACCGCGTCATGTCCGAGGGCATGTTGACAGTGGCAACAGATGCCAACTGGGCACCGCAATCTTTCTTGAATGATAACAACGAGATGGACGGGTTCGATGTTGATGTTGCAAAAGAAATCGCCCGCCGCATGGGGGTCGATGTTGAATTTGTAACCCCTGATTGGTCGATCATCACTGCCGGCAGGTGGGCCGGCCGCTGGGATATATCGGTTGGTTCCATGACCCCGACAACCGCCCGCGCCGAGGTGCTCAGCTTTCCGGGCATATATTACTTTACCCCGACAAGCTTTGCGGTGCATGAGGATTCCCCGGTGCAAGACAAGCTGGAGCTGAACGGCGCCAGAATTTGCGCAACAACCGCCAGCACCTATGAGCTGTATCTGCAACAAGACCTGACGATTGATGCGGTCGGCACGCCGCCATTCAAGTATGATGTGGTGCCGGGGTCGATCTCCTCGATGAAAGACACCTCGACCTGCCTCAATGATGTTCGCCTTGGCGCCGGTGTGCGGGTGGATGCTGTGATCGGCTCGCTGCCGGCCCTGTTGGCTGCCAAAGATGCCGGTTTCCCGATCCGCATTGTTGGCACTCCGGCGTTTTATGAGCCGCTTTCGGTTGCGATTGACAAAGGCGATGCCGAGTTCGATGCTAAAATTGCCGAGATCATTGCGGCAATGCACGCCGATGGCACGCTGTCGAAAATGTCTATCAAGTGGTATGGTATCGACTATAGCGCCGGTGTAAAATAACGCCAAGCGACGCTCAGCCAAAAGTTAGAGGTAAAAATGTACGCAGATACCGTCGTCGCCGAAAAATTAATTCGCAAACCAAGGTTTTTGTTAGGTTTGCTGGCGGCGGCCTTTCTGGCGTTCTTTGCCTTTAACTTGGGGGATACCATAATCGGTGAATTCCTTCGGCCCGTCATTGGCGAGCCAAAGGAGAGCGGCCTTTATGGCCGCTCCGCCGTGGCGCTGGTGTTGGCCATTTTGTTTGTGGGCAATCTGTTTGTTATCAGTTTTGTAAACATGAAAGTGCAAATCGGCATTGTCTGGCTTCAGCTGCTTTTGCTGTTTTTGGCTTTTTTCTATTCGTTTGATCTAAAGTTCTCGTTCATCCAGTCCAAAATCGGGTTTATGATCACCCAGGGCCTGTTTACCACCCTTTATATTTCGGCGGTGTCCATCGTAATCGCCTCGCTAATCGCCATTGTCGGCGCGGTTGCCAAGCTGTCCAGCAACGGGTTTGCCTATGGCATCGCCAGCTTTTACACTTCGCTTTTTCGCGGATTGCCGCTGTTGATGCAGGTGTTCCTGATCTATGTGGGCCTGCCGCAAATCGGCTATGTGATTGATGCAGTGCCCGCCGGTATCATTGCGCTATCGCTGTGCTATGGTGCCTATATGACCGAGATTTTCAGAGCCGGCATTCAAAGCATCCCGCGTGGCCAGTGGGAGGCCTCGCGCTCGCAGGGGTTCAAATTCGGCCTGACCATGCGCCGCATTATTTTGCCACAAGCCATTCCGCTGATCATCCCGCCGACCGGCAACCAGTTTATCGCCATGCTGAAAGACAGCTCGCTGGTATCGGTGATCGGGGTGTGGGAGCTAATGTTTCTGGCCCGCACCTTGGGGCAAAAGGAATTTCGCCAAATGGAAATGCTGATCACAGCGGCGATGATTTACTGGGCCATGACCATGGTGCTGGAGATCATCCAGTCCCGCATTGAAAAACACTACCGCAAAAAAGGTCAGCGATGAAACAGGAACCCGACATGAGCCATGATAGTCAAAAACCCGCGTCCGGTGAATTGGTGATCTCGATGGAAGGGGTCAGTAAATGGTTTGGCTCGTTTCAAGCGCTGAACGATATCAACCTGTCGGTCAGCCACGGCGAGCGGATTGTAATTTGTGGCCCGTCGGGTTCGGGCAAGTCAACCTTGATCCGGTGTTTAAACCGGCTAGAGGCCCATCAGGAAGGCACAATACGGGTTGGCGGCACAGAGATGCACGAAAAAATGAAAAACATCGACGAGGTGCGGCAGGATATCGGGATGGTGTTTCAGCATTTTAACCTGTTTCCGCACATGACGGTGCTCGAAAACTGCATGGCCGGCCCGAACTGGGTGCGCGGCGTGCCCAAAGCCGAGGCCAAAGACCGCGCCATGGCGATGCTCACGCGGGTAAAAATACCCGAACAGGCCGAGAAATACCCCTCGCAATTGTCAGGCGGGCAGCAACAGCGGGTCGCGATTGCGCGCAGCCTGTGCATGGAGCCAAAGGTGATGCTGTTTGACGAGCCAACCTCGGCGCTCGACCCCGAGATGGTGGCCGAGGTGCTGGATACCATGGTTGAACTTGCCGAAAGCGGCATGACGATGATTTGTGTGACCCACGAAATGGGGTTTGCCCGCAAAGTTGGCGATCTTGTTATTTTTATGGATGAGGGAAAAATTGTTGAACGCAACAACCCGACCGACTTTTTTGATAACCCGCAATCAAACAGAACCAAGCTGTTCCTGAGCCAAATTCTGTCGCATTAGATCAATCGACGCGCCGCTCCAAAAGCGGCCAATTCTTTCACGGGTTGATGAATTCACAACCATCTGTTTTTGGAGGATGTATATGAGATTTTCACCCCTTACCAAGCGACTGAGCGGAGATGGTGCCAATGCCTGGGCAATACATTCAGCGGCCATTTCGGCGCTCGAAGCGGGCCAGGATGTGATTGTCATGAGTGTTGGCGATTCAGAATTTGATACCCCGCCAGCCATTGTTGACACCTGTATTTCGGCGCTGCATGCTGGCGACACCCACTATACCCCGGTAGCCGGTCGCGCCCGGTTGCGCACGGCGATTGCCAAAAACCACCAACAAAAAACCGGCATTAAAACCAGCGCCGAAAATGTGATTGCCAGTTCCGGCTGCCAAAATGCGCTGTTCAACGCGGCGCAAATTGTTTTTGCGCCGGGCGACGAGGTTATTATATTCGAGCCAATGTATGTAACCTATGAGGCGGCGTTTCAGGCCCCCGGGGCCAGGATAGTGCCGGTCCCGTGCCCGGCCTCGCTAGGCTTTCGCCCTGATCTGGATGCGTTTCGCGCCGCAATCGGTGCCAAAACCGTGGCGGTGGTTTTCGCCAATCCTGTCAACCCGACCGGCGTGGTTTTTCCGGCCGAAGATCTGGAGGTTATCGCTAAAATCGCCCGGCAAAACGATTTGTGGGTAATTGCCGACGAGGTTTACGCCGATCTGGTTTTTGAGGGCGCGCATATCTCGATCGCGTCTCTTGAGGGCATGCAAGAGCGCACCATCACCGTAAGCAGCCTCTCGAAATCCCATGCCATGACCGGCTGGCGCTCGGGCTGGGCGATCGGGCCGAAAGCCTTTGTGCAGCAGATGGAAAAGCTGGCCCTATGCTCGAACTATGGCCTGCCGGGGTTCATTCAGGAAGCGGCCGCCTTTGCGCTGGAGACCGAGCTTGAAGATGTGGCGGCGATGCGAAACGCGTTTATCAGGCGGCGCGATTTGGTGACGCAGAAGCTTGAAAAGGCTTGGGGGCTAAAATGCTGGCCCGCGCAAGCCGGGATGTTTTTGATTGTCGATGTGCAAAAAACCGGTTTGTCTGGCGCGGAATTTGTAACGCGTCTTTATGCCGAAACCGGCGTTTCGGTGCTAAACGGGGCCGCTTTTGGCCCCAGCACACACGGCACGGTGCGCATAAGCTTTGCCGTGCCCGAGGATATCTTGCTAAAGGGCTGCGCGCGCATTCAGGCCTTTACCGCCGGGCTTAAGAAATAGGGCTTGAAAAATAACAATATGACTTAGGGGGCGACAACCCATGACACTCGGCGAATATCTGGTAAAACTTCTCGAAGCCTACGATGTGGACACGGTGTTTGGCATTCCGGGGGTGCACACGGTCGAAATGTATCGCGGCTTGGCGGGCGCGACCATCCAGCACATCACCCCGCGCCATGAGCAGGGCGCGGGTTTTATGGCTGACGGCTATGCCCGCATCAGCGGCAGGCCCGGCGTGGCTTTTGTGATTACCGGCCCCGGCCTGACCAATATTATAACCGCAATGGGGCAGGCCTACGGCGACTCTATCCCGATGCTGGTGATTTCGGCGGTCAACCATACGGGCCATATCGGCCATGGTGAGGGCGAGCTGCACGAAAGCCCCGATCAGGGGTTGCTTGCGGCGCAAGTGGCGGCCAGCAGTTTTAGGGTGCTGGCGCCGCCAGACCTGCCCAAAGCCATCGCCCGCGCTTTTGCGATCTTTGAAGGCGCCCGCCCGCGGCCCGTGCATATCGAAATCCCGGTGGATATGTTTGCCGCAAATGCTGACGGGCTTTCGGTAAAGCGTGCCGCCAAAATTTACCCGCCGCGCCCGTCTGATCAGGCCGTTCGGCAGGCCGCCACCCTATGCAACGCCGCAAAATGCCCCGTTATATTGCTGGGCGGCGGCGCCCGCGGCGCAGGGCGGGCAGCGCAAGAGCTTGCCGCGCGTTTGGATGCGCCTGTCGTCATGACCATAAACGGGCGCGGGCTGGTGCCGGCAGACCACCCGCTGGGGGTTCCCGCCAGCCCGTCATTGCACGCGGTCCGCGAGCTGATCAGCAATGCCGATCTGGTTTTGGCTTTTGGCACCGAGCTGGGGCGCACTGACTATAATATGTTTGACCGCGCGCCGTTTATGGTAGCCGCGCCGCTGATTCGCGCCGATATTGACCCGGTTCAAATCGCCCGCAACCAGCCCAGCGACATCGCGCTGGTCGGCGATGCGGGGGCGGCAATGCGCGACCTGCTTTCCATGCTTGAGCCTGCGTCAAAAAATGCCAACGGCGCGGCGCGCGCCAGGGCCACGCGCAAGGCGGCCATGGCCGAGCAGGACGATAAATATACCGCGCTGATAGCCATCCTTGAGGGCATATTTGCCGCCGTGCCAAATGCGGTCATCGTCGGTGATTCCACCCAGTTAACCTATGCGGGCAACCTTTACCTGCCGATCGGTAACGCGGCGCGCTGGTTTAATTCGGCCTGTGGCTTTGGCGCGCTGGGCTATGGGCTGCCAGCGGCAATTGGCGCGCGCGTCGCGGCACCCCAACAACCGGTTATTTGCATCGCCGGCGATGGCGGGCTTCAATTCAGCCTCGCCGAGCTGGGGGCAGCGATCGAGGTCGGTGGCCCGCTGGTGATCTTGTGTTGGAATAACAATGGCTTTGGCGAGATTAAAACAAGCATGATAAACCGTGATGTCACCCCGATTGGTGTGGATTTACACACGCCGAATTTTGTGAGCCTCGCCAAGGCCTACGGGCTGGAGGCCGCGGCCCCGACCTCGCTTGATGGCCTGCGCGCGCTGTTACGCAAAGCGATGGCAGCGCGAAAGCCGATGCTGATCGAAATGCAGGAAGCTTGTTTTCTGGATGATATAGGCTGACCAGATGAAATTTATTTGACACGGTCCCAAGGTTCCCCGACATTCGGCCTGACGACGCGCCTGCTTTTGGCGCATCTGATTCTGCATTGGAGACCGGAATGGCCAGAAAACTACCCCCGTTTGCCTCGGTGCGGGCGTTTGAAGCCGCCGCCCGCCATTGCAGCTTCAAACACGCGGGGCAGGAGCTAACCCTAACCCCGTCGGCCATCAGCCATCAGGTTAAATCGCTTGAGGATTTTTTTGGCCTGCTGCTGTTTTACCGCCATCGCAGCCGGTTAGAGCTGACAGACGCTGGCAAAAAATACCTGCATGACCTAACCAAAATTCTGGATCAGCTCGAAATCGCCACCGGCCGCGTGATGTCTTCGCAGGAAACCTCGGCGCTGACGATCAACCTGTTTCCCTCATTGGCCTCGACATGGCTGGTCTCGCGCATCCCGTCGCTTCGCAAAGAGCACCCCGAGATAAATGTGCGCATGATCACCTCGGTTGAACCGCTTGATTTCAAAAGCTCGGAAATTGACTTTTCCATTCGGTATTTGAAAAAAACCGAGATCCAAAAGCATATAAAGCCGGGATACATGGTGGATATGCTGATCAATGAAACCATCATTCCGGTGTGCAGCAGCGCGTATATAAAGGCCAACGGGCCATTGGCCGAGGCCAGCGATATATTGGGTAATGCGTTGATATTTTGCGATACCGAAGCCGATGAATGGCAGCAATGGTGCGACGCCGTGGGCGTGGTTTATGAAGAACCACCACAGCGGGTGATGGTGGATAATCGGGCGTTGGCGATAAAAGCGGCGGTTGACGGGCTGGGCGTTGCCATGGGGCGAAGCCCAATTCATGACGATTATATCACGCGCGGCCGCCTTATTACCCCGCTACCGTTTGAGCTGGCCACCGGATACGCCTATTATCTGGTTTATACCGAGCGTAAGGGGCAAATGCGCAGCGTGCAGAAGTTTCGCAAATGGCTATTAAACGCCAGCGCCGAGCGGAGGTTGGAAAAGCCGACTTGATGCGGGCTGGATACGGGCGACATTTAGTTGAACAAAATTCACGACACCCGAAATATTATTAACTTGTTTGAAAGCAAAACTGGCCGTTAGGTCAAATTGCGGCGGCATTGCCGTGCTTTGCTTGGCAACCCGGGGCACTCAAGATGAAAACACATGCACAAGTTGTGGTGATCGGAGGTGGTCTGGTTGGCTGCTCTATCCTTTATCATCTGGCAAAACTAGGCTGGCGCGATGTGATATTGCTGGAGCGCGACGAGCTGACAAGTGGCTCTACATGGCATGCGGCGGCCAATATTCACGGGTTGCATGACAGCACAAATATCAGCCGTATCCAGCACTACACCATGAACCTTTACAAACAGCTAGAGACCGAAACCGGCCAAGGCTGCGGTGTTTTTCAGCCCGGCTCGCTGTATCTGGCCCAAACCGAGGCGCGCGAGCACCAGCTGCGCCTGCAAGCGGCCAAGGCGCGCTATTACGGCATGGGCTTTTTCGAGGTCGACCGCGCCGAGGCAGAGCGCCTACACCCTTTGGCCAATTTTGACGGTATCCGCTGCATTATGTTTGAGCCAGATGGCGGCAATGTCGACCCCTCGGGCGTGACCCAGGCCTATGCGGCCGGCGCGCGCAAAATGGGGGCCAGTGTTGAGCGTTTTACGCCGGTAACCGCCACCATTGCCCAGCCTGATGGCAGCTGGATCGTTGAAACCCCGAAAGGCAATATCCACACGCAGTGGGTCGTCAATGCGGCTGGTCTTTGGGGCCGTGAGGTGGCGGCCATGGCGGGGCTTGAGCTGCCACTGATTCCGACCGAGCATCAATATTTTGTCACCGAATCGATGCCCGAGATCGAGGCACTAAGCCAGCGTTTGCCCTCGATCGCTGATCGAGATGGCGAGTATTATCTGCGTCAGGAAGGCAAGGGTTTACTGATTGGTGCCTATGAAAAAGAGATGAAGTTCTGGGCCGAAAACGGCACCCCGCCAGGCTTTGGCCATGAGCTGTTCCCCGATGATCTTGACCGGATTATGGATAACGTCATGCGCGCGATGGACCGGGTGCCAAGCGCGGCCAATGCCGGGGTAAAGCGGGTGGTAAACGGCCCGATGATCTGGTCGCCCGACGCCAATGCATTATTCGGGCCGGTGCCGGAAATGCAGAATTATTTTTGCTGTAACGGCATTATTCCGGGGTTTTCGCAATCCGGCGGGCTGGGGCTGTTAACCGCCGAATGGATTATCGAGGGGGAGCCCAAGCTCGATATGTTCGCGTGGGATTTGGCGCGGTTTGGCGATTGGGCCGACAAAAAATTTACCAAGGCGCGGGTAAAGGACCAATACGGGCACCGCTTTAAAATCCATTTCCCGAATGAGGAACGCAGCGCCGGCCGCCCCGCCCGTGTGCGCCCGGTTTACGAGATGCAAAAAGCCATGGGCGGCGTGTTTGGGCTGAATTGCGGCTGGGAACACCCGCTATGGTTTGCCGACACGCCGAACGTGGTGGAAACCAACGGTTTTACCCGCCAAAACTGGTTTGAGCCGGTGGGGAAAGAGGCGCGGATGTTGCGCGACACCGTGGGCATTATCGACATTTCTAATTTTGCCAATTACCGCCTTGAGGGCCCGGGCGCGGCTGATTGGCTGAACGCGCTTTTGGCCAACAATATGCCAAAGGAAATAGGGCGTTCCTGCTTGACCCCCCTGATCGGGGTGCGCGGCGGCATTGCCGGTGATTTTACCGTCACCAAGCTGGCAAAGCACGAGTTTATGATGGTTGGTTCAGGGATGGCCGAGCGCTACCACCAAAGGTTTTTTAACATGGTGCCATTGCCCGGGGAGACCAGTTTTGCGGTGCAAACCGATGATCTTTGCGGCTTCAACGTGGCCGGACCAAAGGCGCGCGATCTGCTGGCGCGGCTAACAAATGCCGACATGTCCACACCGGTTTTTCCGTTTATGCGCTCCAAAGTCATCCATGTTGCGGGCGTTGAAACCATTGCCATCCGGGTTAGCTTTACCGGTGATCTGGGCTGGGAGCTGCATTGCGCCGCCAAAGATCAGGTGCAACTTTACACGGCCTTGCTGGAGGCGGCCAAGGCGGTTGGCGGTGGCCCTGTGGGCAGCCGCGCGCTCGGGGCATTGCGGATCGAGAAGGGCTATGGCAGCTGGGGGCGCGAATTCAGCCCCGAATATTACCCGCAAGAGGTCGGCCTTGAACGGCTTGTAAAAACCGACAAGAATTTCCTGAACAAAACCGCCTATATGGCGATCAAGGATACCCCGCCGCGCGAGATCCTGTCGATTTTCGAGGTCGAGGCCGGCAATGCCGATGCCACCGGCGGCGAGCCGATTTTCTTGAAAGACGGCACCCCTGTCGGGCGGGTTACATCAGGCGCGTTTGGCTACTCGGTTGGTAAATCTCTGGCGCTTGGTTTTTTGAAAGCGGGCACGGCCAAGCCCGGCGATACGGTTGATATTTTCATCCTTGGCCAGCCACATAAGGCAGTTTTGCTGGCCGAGCCGCCCTTTGATCCAGCCGGCAAAAATCTGCGCGCCTAGCGGCAAAACGCGAGTAGGATAACCAATGCGATATTCGGCGCTAAAAGTTCTTACCCAGGGGCTGACCGGCAATAAAGGCTGGAAGCCGGTGTGGCGAGACCCCGACCCCAAGGCTGCATACGATATCATCATCATCGGTGGCGGTGGCCACGGTCTGGCGACGGCCTATTATCTGGCCAAGGAATATGGGCTAAGCAATATTGCGGTGCTGGAAAAGGGCTGGATTGGCGGCGGTAACGTCGGGCGCAATACCACCATTATCCGCTCCAATTACCTGCTGCCGGGCAACCAGCCTTTTTATGAGCTGTCAATGAAGCTCTGGGAAGGCATCGAGCAGAATTTCAACTATAACGCGATGGTGTCGCAGCGCGGAATTTTGAACCTGTTTCATAGCGACGCGCAGCGCGACGGGTTTTCGAACCGTGGCAATGCCATGTTGCTTTCGGGTGCCGACGCGCAAATGCTCGATCAGGACGGGGTGCGCGCGATGTATCCTTTCCTGAATTTTGACGATGCGCGGTTTCCGATCAAGGGCGGCTTGTTGCAAAAACGCGGTGGCACGGTGCGCCATGATGCTGTGGCATGGGGCTATGCGCGCGGTGCCGATAGGCGCGGGGTTGATATTATTCAAAACTGCGAAGTGACTGGTTTAACGATAAAAAACGGTATTTGTGTCGGGGTAGAGACCTCGCGCGGGGCGATCAGGGCCAAAAAGGTTGCGTCTTGTGTTGCGGGGTCGTCAAACCGGGTGATGGCAATGGCAGGCCTGCGCCTGCCGATTGAAACCCATGTTTTACAGGCGTTTGTGACCGAGGGTTTAAAGCCGCTTCTATCGGGGGTGGTGACCTTTGGCGTTGGTCATTTTTACATCTCGCAGTCCGATAAGGGCGGGCTGGTTTTTGGCGGCAATATTGACGGCTATAACACATATGCACAGCGCGGCAATCTGCCGGTGGTCGAGGATGTCTGCGAAGGCGGGATGGCATTGATGCCGATGATCGGCCGCGCGCGGGTGCTGCGGATGTGGGGCGGGCTGCTTGATATGTCGATGGACGGGTCACCCTTCATTGATAAAACGCCGATTGGCGGCCTCTATTTTAATGGCGGCTGGTGTTATGGCGGCTTCAAGGCCACGCCCGCGAGCGGCTGGTGTTACGCACATCTGCTGGCGTTGGGCACGCCGCACCCCACGGCCACAGGGTTTCGGCTGGACCGGTTTAAGCATGGGTATATGATCGACGAAAAGGGGGTTGGGGCGCAACCCAACCTGCATTGAAGGAGCGCAAAAATGATCATTAACCATCCAGTTCTGGGGCCATGTGATGCGGCAGAGTTCACCTATCTGGGTGATGCCTCGCTGATAGACCGCCCCGACCCGCTAGCCAAAAATGCGCCCGAGGCTTTTTACGAATACCAGTATTTGCGCGACAGCCCGGCGGGTGAGCATCGCGAATTATGGTATCATGAATATGGCAGCCGCGACTGGCTGGTGGTCACGCGAAACACCCTGACCCATAAAATTACCGCCGTTGAATTGGCGCGCGCGGTTGCGCGAATGACGGGGCGCGGTAAATGACACAATCCAACCGGATAAAAGGCGGGTTAACCGACCGCGCCAAGGCCATGTCGTTCGTGTTTGACGGCACAGAGTATCAGGGATATTCGGGTGATACCCTTGCCTCGGCCTTGCTGGCCAACGGGCAAAAAATGGTGGCGCGGTCGTTCAAATATCATCGGCCAAGGGGCATATTTTCGGCAGGTTCGGAGGAGCCAAATGCACTGCTCACGCTAGGGCAGGGGGCGTTCAAAGACCCCAATACCCGTGCCACAAGTGTTGAGCTTTTTGATGGCCTGAAAGCCGCGAGCCAGAACCATCGCGGCAGCCTGAAATTCGACTTTATGGCAATAACAGACCTGCTGTCGCCCTTCCTGTCGGCCGGTTTTTATTACAAAACCTTCATGTGGCCGCGTGCTTTTTGGGAAAAACTGTATGAGCCTGTTATCCGCGTCTCGGCAGGCTTGGGGCGGCTTTCGGGCGAGGATGACCCCGATACATACGATCACGGATTTTTGCATTGTGACTTGCTAGTTATCGGGGCCGGGCCTGCGGGGCTGGCGGCGGCGCAGGCAGCAGGCCGCTCCGGTGCCGAGGTGATTTTGGCGGACGAAGATTTCCGCATGGGCGGGCGACTTTTGGCGGAAACCTATGAGGTTGATGGCATCAAAGGGGTGGCGTGGGCAGACCGCGTATTGGCCGAGCTCGGCGCCATGAAGAATGTGCGCCTGATGCCGCGCACAAGTGTTTATGGCGCATATGACCATGGCATTTACGGGCTGCATGAGCGGGTTTCAGACCATCTGCCCGTCAACGGGTCTGCGCCGCGTCACATATTATGGAAGGCCTATTCCCGCCAGGCCGTGCTTTGCGCCGGGGCCACCGAGCGCCCGATTGCCTTTCCAAATAATGACAGGCCGGGGATCATGCTGGCGGGGGCGGTGCGGGCCTATGTAAACCGCTGGGGGGTTGCGCCCGGCAAGCGGATTGCCGTGTTTACCAATAATGATGATGGCTGGCGCACAGCTTCGGATCTGGCCGCCAAAGGTGTTGAGGTGGTGGCGATCATCGACAGCCGCAATCACCCCCCCCTTAAAGCCCCCAAAGGGGTGAGGGTGGCTATGGGCACTGAAGTGGTCAACACCAAGGGTCGGCACGGATTGCGGGCGATTACGCTTTCCAACGGGCAGCGCATTTCGGTTGATTGTCTGGCTGTTTCAGGGGGGTGGAGCCCGAATGTGCATCTGACCTGCCATCAACGCGGGCGACCGGTGTGGCAGGATAATATTGCCGCTTTTGTGCCGGGTAAGGACCTGCCCCCGGGTATGAATGTAGCCGGTGCCGCAGCCGGAACCTTGGCGCTGGGGGGGGCCTTGGCCGAAGGGCAGGGCGTGGCATTTGCCGCGCTTGAGAGGCTGGGGTTTGCGCCCTCACAGATGGAGGCCCCCGATGCTGAAAACGAGGCGGTGAATATCTCGCCCCATTGGCGTGTAAAATCCGCCAAGGGGCGGGCGTGGCTTGATTTGCAAAATGATGTCACTGTCAAGGATGTTCAGCAAGCTTTCGGCGAGGGCTTCCGCTCGGTCGAGCATATGAAGCGCTATACAACCCTTGGCATGGCCACCGATCAGGGCAAAACCGCGAATATTCTGGCGATGGCGGTAATGGCGGAATGCACCGGCAAAACCATTGCCCAAACCGGCACCACGATGTTTCGCCCGCCCTATTCTCCAATACCTGTTGCGGCGTTTGCGGGGCGCGCAAAAGGCCAACATTTTCGCCCGACCCGCCTGACCCCAAGCCATAAATGGGCGCGCGAGCAGGGCGCGGTATTTAGCGAAACCGGCCTGTGGCTGCGGGCACAGTGGTATGCGCAGCAGGGCGAAACCTTTTGGCGCGACGTTGTAAACCGCGAGGTTTTGCAAACCAGAGCTTCGGTCGGGGTGTGCGATGTAACCACGCTGGGCAAAATTGATATTCAGGGGCGCGATGTGGCTGAATTTCTTAACAAGGTTTACGCCAACGGTTTTGCCAAGCTGCCCGTTGGCAAGGTGCGCTATGGGCTGATGCTGCGCGAAGACGGGATGGTGATGGATGACGGCACCACCGCGCGGCTATCGCAACACCGGTTTATCATGACCACAACCACCGCCAACGCAGGCGCGGTTTTTCGGCATCTCGCGTTTTGCCACCAATGCCTGTGGCCCGATCTGGACGTGAACCTGATTTCGGTGACCGAGCAATACGCGCAATATGCCGTGGCGGGGCCGAACGCGCGCAAGCTGTTACAACACCTTGTTGACCCTGAATTTGATATCTCCAACGCAGCGTTTCCTTTTATGGCGTGCGGTGAAATCACCATCGCCAAGGGCATTCCTGCCCGGTTGTTCCGGATATCATTTTCGGGTGAGCTGGCCTATGAAATAGCGGTGCCATCGCGCTATGGCGACAGCCTGATCAGGGCGCTGATGCAGGCGGGAAAAGCATACAATGTTGTGCCTTACGGCACCGAGGCGCTGGGGGTGATGCGAATTGAAAAAGGTCATGTGGCCGGCAACGAGCTGAACGGGCAAACAACCGCGCGCGATCTCGGGATGGGCAATATGCTATCAAAACAGAAGGATTTCATTGGCGGTATTTTATCAGGGCGCAGCGGGTTGAACGCGCCCGACAGAATGTCGCTGATCGGTATTCGCCCGGTTGATCAGGGCCACGCCTTAACCGCCGGGGCGCATTTTATACCCAAGGGCAAGGCCGCCAATACGAAGAATGATCAGGGGTGGGTATCGTCGGTGGCCTATTCGCCAAGCCTTGCGCATTTTATTGGCCAAGGGTTTCTTAAAAGCGGAGAGAGCCGCATGGGCGAGATTATTTGTGCAACCGACCCGTTACGCGGGGTTGATATTGATGTGGAGGTTGTCTCGCCGCATTTTCTGGACCCAAAGGGAGAACGCCTTCGTGCCTGATTATCATTTCATCGCCCAATGGCCCCTTGGTGGGTATAATCGTGATTTCGGCGGGCTAACGATTGCGCAAATACCGGGTTGCAGGATCACCTCTCTCGGTATTGCCCCAAACCGCCAAACCGGTTTGGCGGCGGCATTGCCAGAGATTTTCAACATTCAGGCACCAAAGACGGGTGGGGTTACCACATCCGGTTCTTGTCGCTTGCACTTGTTGGGCCTACAGGAAACCCAATGGTTTCTGGTGTCTGAAACCCCGATCTCCAAATTGGCCCTCGACCGTTTGAAAACACATGCGTATCTTGCGGACCAATCAGATAGCTGGGTGATGCTATGGGTTACCGGCGAAAAATGCCGCGCGGTGCTGGCACGAATTTGTCCGGTTGATCTACACCCTGCGAAATTTCCGACGGGTAAAGTGGTCCGCACATTGATGGCGCATTTGGGGGTGATTATTTATCGGCAAGGCGACGGCAGCTTCTGCCTGCTGGCCCCAAGCGCATCTGCCGAATCTTTTGTGCAGGCGCTGGAAGCCGCAGCCTTATCGGTTTTGGGCGAAAAACGGTGAGCTTGTTTTGCTGAAAGCCGCTGAAAATAAGCTGAAAATACGGTGAACATCTAAACGCCGTGGCTGTGTTCCAAGCGCAATTTTGAATAAATTTTAACCGGCGCCATCCTCGGGTTTTTCTGGGGAATCCGCCGCACTGGCGTTGTGTGAACCCCAGTTGATTGGCTATTTCGTCATAAGTGAGCGGCGTTTCAATATTTTGTTCCATAAGGTCCACAGCGCGAGCTTTGGCGCGCGCGGCCGCGAACCGCCGGGCAAACGCGCCTATTGGCACTTGGTCGAGGATTTAGGCAAGAACTGCCCTTTGCAGGGCCCGCGTAAACATATCAGCATCGACATTGCCGCCCGAGGCCACGGCAATAACCGTGTCACCTGACAGCTTGTCGCCATGAAACAGGGCGGCGGCCAGCGCTACGGCGCCGCCCGGCTCAATCACGATTTTCAGGTGGGCGAAGGCCAGAGCCATGGCGCGCAGGGCGTCGCCCTCGGATACCACCAGCCCGGGGCCGCAATGGGCCAGCATGATCGGAAAGGTGATTTTGCCCGGCATTGGCGTGATGATCGCATCGCAGATCGAGCCGTCGCGACGGGCGTTTTGCACACGCTGGCCGCTGGCCAGCGACCGCGCGGCGTCGTCAAAGCCCGTCGGCTCTACCGGGTGCACATGCCAGCCGGGGCGGGCGGTGGCCAGTGCCAGGGCGACCCCTGCCGTCAACCCGCCACCACCGCAGGGGGTCAGCACGTCGGCCGATGTCACATCGCATTGTTGCAGCAGTTCCAGCCCGACCGAGCCCTGCCCCGCGATCACCTCGGGCGCGTCATAGGGTTTTACCAGCGTCAGCCCGCGATCCGCGCTCAGGCGGTCGCCGATGGCGTCGCGGTCGTCGGTTGCGCGGTCATAAAGCACCAGTTCGGCCCCCAGCGCCTTGGTGTTTTCTATTTTCGATAGCGGCGCGTCACTTGGCATGATGATCACCGCCGAACTGCCATGCATGCGGGCTGCCAGCGCCACGCCCTGCGCGTGGTTGCCCGACGAATAGGCGATAACGCCGCGCTTAAGCTTGGCAGTGCTCATGGCAGAAAGTGCGCTGTAAGCCCCGCGAAATTTGAAGCTGCCGGTGTGTTGCAGGCACTCGGCCTTAACCAAAAGCTGGCGGCCCGCGATCTGGTCAAGAAACGGAGACGACAGCAACGGGGTGCGCCGCACCACCGGTTTTATGCGGGCATAGGCGGCATGGATCATGTCTGGTGTGCTCATGCCAGCGCCAGTAATTTGCGAATGATGTTAAGCGATTCAGGCTCGTTCAGCAGCGGAATGTGGCCGCGGTTTGGCACCTCGGCAAACAGCATATCGGGGCGGCGGGCCTGCATTTTGGCGGCGGTATCAGGGCTTAACAGATCAGAATTTGCGCCGCGCAGCAGGGCCAGCGGGGTGCCCGCCATCAGGTCGAACAGGCCCCACAGGTCTGGTGCTTCGCCCTTGGCCTGCTCGGCCATGGCGGTGCCGATGGCGGGGTCGTAATTAAGCGCAACGCCGGTGGGTGAAACCGCGAACCAGCGCTGTGCCAGCGCGGCCCATTTGGCATCGCTCAGGTCAGGAAAGGCGGGCGACATATCGGCTTTTAGCGCCGCCACCAGCGCCACCAGATCGCGCGCCGCCGGTGGTTTGCCGACATAATCCATGATTTTGTCGATACCTGCCGGTGCCAGCTCGGGGCCGATATCGTTTAGCAGCACGCCGGCCAGCCGCTCGGGCGTGGTGGCGGCCAGTATCATCGCGTTGAACCCCCCGCGCGAGGTGCCGATGAGGGTTGCCTTTTTCAGCCCGATGAAATCCATGAACTCGACCACATCGCGGGCTTCCTGCACGATGTTATAGGTTTTGTAATCTGTCGCCCAGTCCGAGCCGTTGCGCCCGCGCATGGTTAGCCGGATGATCTGCGCCTCGGCCTGCATGGCGGCTGTCAGCTCGTCAAAATCATCAAGGTTGCGGGTAAGCCCGGGCAGGCAGAGCAGGGGTTTGCCATGGCCATCGATGCGGTAATCAAGCGCTAATCCGTCGCTGGTGGTGAACGGTTTCATAGTGCTGCCGCCAGATCGGGAATGCCGGTGAGGTCGGCCATATTATGCTGCGGCGCACTTGGCAGGCGGTCGGCGGGTTCCCCCGCGCGGTTGACCCAGACGGTATGAAAGCCGTGATGGGCGGCATAGGCGGCATCCCAGCCGTTGGAGGACACAAATAATACCTGATCCGGCGCGGTGCCAAAATGCTGGTCCACCAGCGCATAAACGCTCGGGTGGGGTTTGAAAACGCCAAGGGTTTCAACGCTCAACACCGCATCGAGCATATCGCCAATGCCGGCGGATTTCACCGCGCCCTCAAGCATATCGGGCGAGCCGTTTGACAGAATGCCGGTATTCAGCCCTGCCGCTTTTAGCGCCGCCAGCATGGCGGGCACCTCGGGGAAAGCCGATAGTTGCCAGTAAAGCGCCAGCAGGCGTTCGCGCAGCTCGGGGCTTGGCATTTTGGCGGCTTCCAGCGCGTAATCCAGCCCGTCTTGCGTGACCTGCCAAAAATCGCAATGAGTGCCGGAGGTGGCGCGCAGCCAAGTGTATTGCAGCTGTTTAGCGCGCCAATCCGCGGCGATTTGTGGCCATTTGGCGGCAAATTCTTCGCGCCCCGGCTCGGCGGCAGCAATGCGCGCGGCGGCGGCGACATCGAACAACGTGCCGTAAGCGTCGAAAATTACTGTGGTTATTGGCATGGTTTTCCCCTTGTTTCGGCTGGTGGGGTCAACCCCACCCTACAGGTTTTCGGCTTGCGGCATGCCGGTCAGATGATAGCCGCCATCAACAAATATGGTTTCGCCCGTGGTATGCGCCCCATAATCCGACATCAGATACATCGCGGTGCCGCCCACACTTTCGAGCGTGGCATTGGTGCGCAGGGGCGCGTTTTCGCCGGTGTGGCGGTAAACCTTGCGCGCGCCGCCAATGGCCGCCCCCGCCAGTGTTTTCATCGGGCCGGGGCTAACAGCGTTTACCCGAATACCATCTTGGCCCAGATCATTGGCCAGATAGCGCACCGTGCTTTCCAGCGCCGCCTTGGCCACCCCCATCACGTTATAATTCGGGATCACGCGCTGCGAGCCAAAATAGGTAAGGGTGATGATCGCGCCACCATCCGGCATCAGCTTGGCGGCACGGCGCGACACGTCTATCAGGCTGAAACACGAGATATCCAGCGAGTTCAGAAAATTGGCGCGGCTGGTGCCGATAAACCGGCCATTCAGCTCCTCTTTATCGGAATATGCAATGGCATGGACCAGAAAATCAATGCTGCCCCACTGATCTTTGAGCGCCGCAAAAACCGCATCCAGCGAGTCTTCGCTTTGCACATCGGCGTCCAGCACAAGGCTGGAGCCAACGCTTTCAGCCAACGGCTTTACCCGCTTGCCAAAGGCCTCGCCCTGATAGGTGAAGGCCAGTTCTGCCCCCTCGGCGGCCAGTGTTTGGGCAATGCCCCACGCGATCGAGCGGTTATTGGCCACGCCCATTACCAGCCCGCGTTTGCCCTTCATCAGGTCAGCCATTCCAGCTACTCCACAAATTTGCTTAACAGCATAGAGCCGTTGGTGCCGCCAAAACCGAAACTGTTGGTCATGACCGTGTCTAGTCCGGCGTTTTCCACCAGTTCGGTGGCAATTTCTTCAGGGTCCAGCGCTTCATCCAGCGTTTCGACATTGATGGATGGTGCGATGAAATCATGCTTTAGCATCAGCAAGCAAAAAATGGCTTCCAGCGCGCCGGTCGCCCCCTGCGAATGGCCGGTCATGGATTTGGTCGAGCTGATGGGGGGGGTATTGCCACGGCCAAACACGCGGCGCACCGCTTCGACCTCACCCACATCGCCAACCGGGGTGGAGGTGCCATGAGCGTTGATATAACCAACCTTGCGGCCTTCGGGCAGGGTGCTCAAAGCCAACCGCATCGCCCGCTCGCCGCCTTCGCCCGAGGGGGCCACCATATCATGGCCGTCAGACGTGGCCGCATAGCCGGTGATCTCGGCATAAATCGTCGCGCCGCGGGCCTTCGCGTGCTCCAGTTCTTCAAGCACCAGCATACCGCCGCCACCGGCAATCACAAAGCCGTCGCGGCCCGCATCAAAAGCGCGGCTCGCCTTTTCCGGTGTCTCGTTATACTTGCTGCTCATCGCGCCCATGGCGTCAAACAGGCAGGAAAGCGTCCAGTCCAGCTCCTCGCCACCGCCGGCGAACATTACATCCTGCTTGCCCATCATGATCTGCTCGGAGGCCGAGCCGATGCAATGCAGGC
>CAYWXQ010000015.1:0-3744 GCA_964462475.1 uncultured Rhodobacterales bacterium
GCTATTTAAGCGAGTTTCTGTCAGACAAGCGCGTGGTCGATTACCCGCGCTGGAAGTGGCAACCGTTGTTGCAGTTGATTATTCTTAGCAAGCGCCCGTTCAGCTCGGGGCGGGCCTATGACAGTATCTGGAACAAAGAGGCCAATGAAAGCCCGCTACTGACCATCACCAAAGCGCAAACCGAAAAACTGCGCGCGTTGCTGAGCGCGCGGTATGGTGATGATGTGGTGGTTGATTATTGCATGCGCTATGGCAACCCCTCGACCGAAAGCAAAATTCGCGCCCTCAAGGAGCAAGGCTGTGAGCGGATTGTGTTTTTTCCGCTTTATCCGCAATATGCCGCGCCCACCACCGCCACCGCCAATGACGCCGCCTTTCGCGCCCTGATGCAGATGAACTGGCAACCCAGTATTCGCACCGTGCCCGCCTATTTTGAAAACCCCGCCTATATTGCAGCATTGGCCGATTCGGTGCGCGCGGCTTATGCGGGCGATACCCCGCCCGAAAAGCTGGTGGTTTCGTATCACGGGGTGCCCGAGCGTTATCGCGATGCCGGTGACCCCTATTACTGCCAATGTATCAAATCCACCCGCTTGCTGGCGCAGGCGCTGGGCTGGGACGAGGCGATGATCGACACCGCCTTCCAGTCAAAATTCGGGCCCGAAAAATGGGTCGGGCCGGCCACGGTTGACCATGTGGCGGCGCTGGCCGAATCAGGCCTGCGCCATATTGCGGTTATTGCCCCGGCTTTTGCCGCTGATTGCATTGAAACGCTTGAGGAGATCAACGAGGAGATCGGTGATTCGTTTAAACATGCAGGGGGCGAACGCTTTACATATATTCCTTGCCTCAATGATCGCGACGACCACATCAAGGCCCTTGCCGACATTATCACCAACGAAGCAAAAGGCTGGCTGGAGTAGAGCATGAAATACATTGTCATATTGCTTGTTATCGTTACCGGTGGCTATTTTTACCCGCAAATCGCTGAAAGCACCGGCGGCCCTTGTCAGGCGTTAGAGGCCAAATTTGTCAATAATATAAGGGAAAAAGACAGTAATGCAGGGCTTGTTGCGGGGCTGGTATCGGGGGTTTCCAACGGGGAGCTGGGCAAACAGATCGCCGCGCGCGAATACCCTGACCTGCCGGTTACGCTGGCCTGCGTGCGCGGATACTATACCCTGAACCCAAAAGAAATTCGTTAGAATATGTGTAAGGTAAAAAACAGAATTTCGGGAAAAACTGTCACCAAATATACTATTGATGCCGAAAAGTTTTGATTTTTGTAACTATATTTGGTAACGATAGCGTAAGTGGTGCTTTTTACCGCTATCTAACGAGGAACTACTTATGACAGATAAAATTGAACTGGACGAGGCTGAAGGCACTGTTTCTCGCCGCAAAGTCTTGACTCGCATCGGGGGCGCGACCGCCGCCGCCTATACCATTCCAGCATTTACAACGCTTTCTACCGCCCAAGCCGGCAGCAAAAAACGGCGCGACGACAGCAGCAGCGACGATGACGTCAGCAGTAGCAGCAGTTGTTCGGGTGCCAGCAGCAGCGGCGCCAGCAGTTCGGGTGCCAGCAGCAGCGGCGCCAGCAGCTCGGGCGCCAGTGGCTGTGCCACGCCTCCGCCACCGCCGCCTGCTGACCAGATCTAGTCTTTGCGATCAAAGACTTGTTGATATCAGGGCTGCCTTTTTGAAAAAAGGCAGCCCTTTTTTGATTCTGACAATTGGCTGACATGGCTTGTAAGGTTTTTGTGTGCGGCGCCGCGCTAAAACAAAATTACAGACGGGCAGTGATTCGCTTCCCGGACAATTCAAAGGATTAGACAATGACCAAGAAAATCGACGCAGACGCCCCGCTTTCCCGCCGCAAAATGCTGACCCGCACCGGTCTTGTGGCCGCCGCTGCCTATACCGTGCCGGCCTTTACCACCCTGTCGGTCGCTCAGGCCGATGACGGCGCCAGCGGTAGCAGCAATGACAGCAGCAGCAACGACAGCAGCAGTAATGACAGCAGCAATGACAGCGGTTCAAGCAGCGCCAGCGCTGCCAGCGCGCCGAGCGGCCCCAGCGACACCAGCACACCGACAGATTCCGTAGGCGGCACTGCCGCGCTTGATCTGTGCGGCCCCGAAAACCTCAATGATCCGACCTATCTGCAGTGCCTGATCGATAACGGTCTCTGATCCGGCTGGCCCGGGTGCCCAAAAAACGTGCGCTTCCCCGCCAAATATGGTAGGGGGAGCGTATACCCGAGGTGCCGTTTATGAACCATGAACAAAAGTATATCTTTTTTGAAGGTTTAAACGCTGGTCTGGCCGTAAAGGCCGACGCGGCTTTTTTTGCGTCCTTGCCCGCTATTTTCGGCCACTGGCCGCATCAGGTCGTTTCAACTACCGGCCGCGATATTTTTGCCCGCATCGATCAAGCCAACGGGCGCTATTGGCTGACCTCGCCGTTCATGCCCGAAGACCAACCGCACCGCGAGCCGATCAACACCATTTGCGCCCTTGTTGCCGAAATGGCCTGGGTGCGCCTGCGCGAGGACCCCTCGCTTTTGTGCCTGCACGGCGCGGCGGCCGAATTTGCCGGGCGACTGGTGGTGTTTCCGGCCACCCGGCGGGCGGGTAAAAGCACGCTTTCGGTGGCCATGGCCGCGGCAGGTATCCGTATATTTACCGATGATTTCTTGCCGCTTTCAATCGCCGATAGCGGCATTATCAGCGGCATTTCCAGTGGGGTTTCGCCGCGCCTGCGCCTGCCGGTTGCCGCGCAAATCGGCCCGCGCGCCACAAATTACCTTTCCTGCCGCCAGACCCTATCCAACGGCCAATATACCTATGTGACCCCGCTTAACAGCGAAACCGCCCGCTTTGGCGAGGCCGCGCCGCTGGGGGCCGCCGTGTTTTTAGACCGGCAAGACGGCGCCGATGCCGAGCTTGGGCAAATTGGCAAGGCCGAGGCGCTTAAAACCCTGATCCGGCAAAACTTTTCCCGCGCGGGCAACGCCGGCGACATTTTATCAATGCTTGAATTTCTGGCGCAAAACCTGCCGGTCTATGCCCTGCGTTATGACGACGCCGAACCGGCTATCGAGCTGCTCAAACAACAATTCACCCACTGGAGCGCGCCCTTGCCGCAATATCGCCCCGAAGCGCGGTTGACCAACGAAATCGCCGACGGGTTAAAGCGCTATACCCGCTATACAAACGTCTCCAACGGCCAGTTTGTGCAGGCTGATGGTGTTCAGGTGGTCGCCGCCGATGGCAAACGGTTTTTGACCGGGCGCAATGGCCAGAGCATCCATTACCTGAACGAAGGCGCGGCGATGATCTGGCAGATTTTAAGCGAACCGACCAGCGCTACCGAGGCGGTCGAAATTCTGTGCGCCGCCTTTCCCGATCAGCCGCAGGCGCAAATAAAGGGCGACGTGCAGCGCAGTTTTGCGGATTTCGCCAAAAACGGCCTGCTGCACCGGCTTGACCCCATGCCCATACCCGACCCTGAACCCGTAGAATTGTTTATTAAATAGAGAATAACCCGATGAAAAACGACCCGCAACAGCCCTCAGAGCCGATCAGCCGCCGTCAGGCGTTGCGCCGGTTATCCGGCGCTGTAGTGGCGGCCTATGTGGTGCCGGAATTCATGTTTTTAAGCGCCGCACAGGCCGAGCAAGACGACTCTGGCTCAACCCCGCCATCGGCAGCGTCTGCACCGTCGCCCTCTGGCCCGCCC
>CAYWXQ010000015.1:3844-22042 GCA_964462475.1 uncultured Rhodobacterales bacterium
GGCAGAATCCCCCGGTGATACCTGCAATATATCCAGCCCCTCGGGGGCAGGGTCGATCAGCATTTCGCGCTCGGATCTGTCGCGCTCGCGCGAGGCAATCAATGCCGGATACGCCCGCCCGCTCGACCAGATATGGGGCGAATTTATCGGCCAGTATGATGGCCGGATAATCGGGGTCGAGTTCACCGGCCGCCGGCGTAAACCACGCTACCGGTTTCGGGCAATCTCAAGCTCGGGGCGGCTGGAAACCGTAACTATTTCAGCGCAAACCGGTGAAATTCTGCGGATCGTGGGCTGTTAATGCGGGTCTTGATCGTTGAAGACGAGGCGCTGATCGCCAACTCGCTGAAAGCCGCGCTCGAGGCAGCGGGTTTTGTGCCCGAGGTGGTGTATGACGGCGAAACCGCGTGGTTTCAGGGCGGCACCGAAGACTACGCTGCCGCCGTGCTCGATATCGGCCTGCCCAAGCTTGACGGGCTGAGCGTGCTGCGTAACTGGCGGCAGGAAAAGGTCAATATGCCGGTGATTTTGCTGACCGCCAAGGGCAGCTGGTCAGAGCGCGTGGACGGCATAGACGCGGGCGCCGACGACTACCTTGTCAAACCCTTTCATATGGAGGAGCTGATCGCCCGCCTGCGCGCACTGGTGCGCCGATCAGGGGCCGAACGCCGCCCGCAAATGGCCGCCAAAGGGTTGTTGCTGGACACCCGCCAAATGAAGGTCAGCGTTGACGGGGCCGCGATCAGGGTCACGCCGCTCGAGTTTCGCCTGCTCAATTTTTTGCTGCATAACCGGGGGCGTGTGGTCTCGCAAGAAGAGCTGGCGACCAATATATATTATCAGGATCAGGAACCCGACAGCAACGCCATAGAGGTATTGGTCGGTCGGTTGCGGCGCAAGCTCAAGGCCAACATCATCGAGACCCGCCGCGGCTTCGGCTACCTGATAGACGATGACCCAGGCACGGGTCCAGGCACGGGCCCGCAGCCATGAGGTTTCGGTCACTCGCCACGCGACTGGTATTGCTGGCTTGCCTGTCGATTGCCGTGGCGCTTGGCAGCATTGCTTTTGTGCTTGGCGAACGGTTCAACAGATATTTCGAAGACCGGATTTACGCCGAGCTCGGGGCGCAGCTTGACCAGCTTACCGCCAATCTCGACTTTGATATCGATGGTAATATTGTCGTCAAACCCCTGCTCGACCCGCGGTTCGAGGCCCCGTTCAGCGGGCTTTACTGGCAGGCCCTGCGCCCTGATCACCCAAGCGTTGTGTCGCGCTCGCTCTGGACCGGCAGCATAGATGTGCCACCGGTTACCGTGTCGGGGGTGCTGGTGCGTAGCGCCCTGCGCTCACCGCGTGGCGAGCCGTTATTGGCGCTAAGCCGGGCGGTAACCATCGGGGCTGGCGGCAGCGAAAGCCGGGTTTCGCTGACGGTGGCGATCGACCAAAGCGAAGTGCGCCGCGCCGCTGCCGGATTTCGCAGCACCATGCTGGGCTGGATGCTGATTATTTTTTCGGGGCTGATCATAGCGGCATGGGTGCAGGTCAAGCTCGGGCTTGCGCCGCTTGAAACCCTGCGCCACAAGGTCGAGCGGGTGCGCAGCGGCCGTGACCAGCGCCTAAAAGGCGATTTCCCGCTTGAGGTCCAGCCGCTGGCGAACGAGGTAAACGAGCTGCTGGAGCTACACGAGGCCACGGTTCGCCAAGCCCGCCAGCGCGCCAGCAATCTGGCGCACGGGCTAAAAACCCCGCTGACGATTGTAAACTCGATCGCGCGCGATCTACGCCAAAGCGGCCAAGGCGCGGCGGCTGACGAGATTGAGTCGCAAATGGCCAGCATGTCGCATTTTATCGAGCGCGAACTGGCACGGGTGCGGGTGCGCACCCCCGGTAATTTTGCCCGTCCGGTGCGGCCGGTTGCCAAAAAAATGCTGAACGCCATCCAGCGTTTCCCGCGTGAAACCCCGCTGGACTGGCAGCTTGATATCCCCACCGGCTTTACCGCGCCGTTCGATGCGCATGATCTGTCGGAACTGCTGGGCAACCTGTTGGACAATGCCCGCAAATGGGCCCGCACCAAAGCGGTGCTGAGCGCCGGTGATCTACCCGATGGCCGCCGCTATTTACGAATCGAGGATGACGGTGCGGGCGTTAGCCCCGAAGGCTTGGCGCAGCTTGGCGAGCGCGGCCAGCGGCTTGACCCGTCAGCACAGGGCAGTGGGCTGGGGCTGGCGATATGCGATGATCTGGCCACCCATTATGGTGCCATTTTCCGGCTGGACCGGTCGCCCCTTGGCGGGCTGATGGCTACGGTTATCTGGCAGCCCGTACCCAACCCCAAGAGCTGAAAACCGCCGCGTCGGCGCAGGCGATCACGCTTGGCGATATTTCGGCGCGCCCGCCTTGCCGCGCGCCACAATCCGCGCTATCCCATGAGCAGACAAGTATTGGAGCTAGGCATGAATGACCCGCAACTTCTCGTATCAACCGATTGGCTGGAAAAACACCTGAACGCGCCCGATATCCGGGTGCTTGACGCCAGCCTGGTGCTGCCCGGCGACCCGCGCGATGTGCGCGCCGAATACGCCGCCTGCCACATACCCGGCGCGCGGTTTTTTGATATAAACGACATCGCCGACAGCCGCTCGGAGCTGCCCCACATGGTGCCGCCGGTTGAAAAGTTTATTTCCAAAATGCGGGCGATGGGCATTGGCGACGGCCACCGGGTGGTGATCTATGACACCAATGATGCGCTGTTCAGCGCCGCCCGCGCGTGGTGGATGTTTAAACTGTTTGGCAAAAACGATGTCGCGATTCTGGATGGCGGGCTGCAAAAATGGCAGCGTGAAGGTCGCCCGACCGAAGACATGCCGCCAATGCTGCGCGACCGCCACTTTACCGCGCGCCGCAACGCGGCCTTGGTGCGCGATGTTACGCAGGTGGCCTCGGCGCATAAGCTTGGCAATGCCCAGATCGTCGACGCCCGCGCCCCCGCCCGCTTTGCCGGTGAGGCCGAAGAGGTGCGCAAAGGCGTGCGCAAAGGGCGGATCCCCGGCAGCAAAAACGTATATTACAAAGACCTGACCGGCCCGCAGGGCACCCTGCTGCCGCTAGATGAAATCCGCGAGATTTTCGAGGACGAGGGCGTAGACCTGACCAAGCCGATCATCCTGACCTGTGGTTCGGGGGTTACCGCCTGTGTGCTGGCCCACGCGCTAGAGCGGCTGGGGCATAAAAACTGGTCGGTTTATGATGGTTCATGGTCTGAATGGGGCATGTATAACGAGCTGGCGGTTGACACAGGATGGTAGAGGTCACGATCACATATTTGGAAATGGCGGGGCGGCCAGCCTATCCGCGCCCGCACCAGCCGCTTGGCCATCAGGCGGCGCTGCTGCACGCCGAAAACCCGCCGGTGTGGTATTTTATGAACCTGTATGAGGCCGTGGGCCAACAATATAGCTGGACCGACATGCACGCCGAAACCCCCGAAAACCTGCGCGCTTTTGTGCAGCACCCCGATGTGGCGCTTTATACGCTTATCATTCAGGGCTGGCCCGCCGGCTTTTTTATGCTCGACCGGCGCGAGGCCGGCATCTGTGATCTGGCCTATCTGGGGCTGGTGCCTGAAATGCTGGGCAAGGGTTACGGCAAATTTTTGCTGCAAGAGGCCGTGCATACGGGCTGGGATGGCCCAAATGCCGAATTGCTGACCGTCAACACCTGCACGCTTGACCACCCGCGCGCGCTGGCGCTTTACCAAAGCGCCGGTTTTGCGCCGGTGCGGCAAAAAACCATAACCCGCGATTAAAAAAGGATACCCCATGCTGGAAAATCTAAAACAACAGGCCCCCGATAAAATCATCGAGATGATCGGGCTTTTTGCGGCCGATACCCGCGCCAACAAGCTTGATCTGGGGGTTGGTGTTTACAAAGACGCCAGCGGCAAAACCCCTGTAATGCGGGCGGTAAAGGCTGCCGAGGCGCGGCTGCTGGCCGAGCAGGAAAGCAAATCATATGTCGGGCTGTTGGGCGATCTGTCATTTGTTGATGTCATTCGGGCGCTGGTGCTGGGCGATGCGGTTGCGCCCGAGCGCATTTGCGGCGCACAAGAGCCGGGCGGCACCGGCGCCATCCGGCAGTTGTTCGAGCTGATCAAGGCGGCCAATGCCGGGGCCACGGTGTGGATATCAAACCCGAGCTGGCCCAACCACGAGGCGATTTTAAAATACCTCGGCATCAATGTCGGCAAATACCGCTATTTTGACGAAACCACCTGCGGGGTGGATTTTACGGGCATGAAGGCCGACCTGGAAGCGGCGGTCAAAGGCGATGTGCTGTTGCTGCATGGCTGCTGCCACAACCCGACCGGCACCAATATTACCGAGGCCGAATGGGCCGAGCTTACCGATATCGCGCTGGCCAAGGGGCTGCTGCCGATGATCGACATCGCCTATCAGGGCTTTGGCGACGGGCTGGAGGCCGACACCAAAGGCTTGCGGATCATGGCGGCGCGGGTGCCTGAAATGCTGGTGGCGGCGAGCTGCTCAAAAAACTTCGGGCTGTATCGTGACCGCGTGGGGGCGGCGCTGATTATCTCTAAAGACGCGGCGGGCACAGCGCTGAGCAAGGCCAACCTTGCGGGGCTGAACCGGCTGAATTTCTCGTTTCCGCCCGACCACGGTGCCAAGGTGGTGTCGATTATCATGAACGACGCAGAACTGCGCGCCGACTGGGCCGCCGAGGTCGAGGCGATCCGGCTGGAGATGCTTGACCTGCGTCAGGGGCTGGCCGATGCGCTGCGCCGCGAAACCAACTCTGACCGGTTTGACTTTGTCGCCCAGCATCGCGGCATGTTTTCACGCCTCGGGCTAAGCGCTGAACAAGTGATGCTGCTGCGCAATGACCACGCGATCTATATGGTTGGGGATAGCCGTATCAACATCGCGGGCCTGCCGCGTGCGGGGCTGGAAAATCTCGCCAAAGCGATCGCCTCGGTATTATAGCGCCGCCGAGCGGAGCGAGGCCACCGCCGTCGGCAAACACTGTTCAGCTTTGCTGATAAAGTGCCTTTCCCGAGTGGGGGCTTGCCCCCGCAGAGGGAAAGGCAAGACGGCGCGGTAACCGCTTTACGGCCAATCACCGCGCCAGCCGTGGGGCCCTCGCTTTGTGGCGTGTTGCTGGCGCAACAAGACACAAACCATTGGGCGGTGGCCTCGCCTTCGGCTCGGCGGTCTGTTTGGAAAGGATGTGGCAATGCCCGAAATTCCGTATATTCTGGCCGATGATGTATCGGGGCAGCTTGGTTGGCCCGCCATGGTGGAGGCCCTGTTGCAAGGGCATAAGGCCCCTCGCCCCGCGATTGCCGACCAGTTTTTGCACCGTGGCAGCGATACTATGCTTAGCCGAGCTGCGTGGATTGACGGGCAGGGGTTGGCGGTGAAAACGGTCATGGTTTACCCCGATAATCCGGCCAGCGGCCTACCCAGTGTGCAAGGGGCGATGCTGCTGTTTAATGATGCCACCGGCGCGGTCGAGGCGGTGATAGACAGCGCCTTGGTCACCCGATGGAAGACCGTTGCCGATAGCCTGCTGGGCGCGCGGCTGTTGGCGCGCCCTGATGCCGCGCGCCTGCTGATCATCGGCGCAGGCACGGTGGCCGAGGGGCTGGCCGAGGGCTATCCGGCGCTGTTTCCCGGCCTTAAGGTTGAAATTTGGAACCGCCACCCCGCCAAGGCCGAAGCGCTGGCCGCCCGCCACCCCGATATGCGCGCGGTTACCGACCTGCCGGACGCGGTGGCGCGGGCCGATATTATTGCCACCGCCACCATGGCCAAAACGCCGGTGCTTAAGGGTGAATGGCTGCGCCCCGGCCAGCACATAGACCTGATCGGTGCCTTCACCAAAGACATGCGCGAGGCCGATAACCACGCCCTGCAACGCGCCCGTATCTTTGTAGACAGCGTCGCCACCACGGTTGACCATATCGGCGAGCTGATAATCCCGCTGGCCGAGGGCGCCATCGCGCCGCGCGATATTCTGGGCGATCTTTATGATCTGGCGGCGGGCGCAACCGGCCGCACCGGCGCTGCCGATATCACGCTGTTCAAAAACGGCGGCGGCGCGCATCTGGACCTGATGACCGGTCGGGTGATACTGGCCGCGTGGCGGGCAAAAAATGCTTGATGTTCACTGTCGCCGCGCCTAGCCTCGCCCGATGCATCCAAACCCTGTTTTCCGCTCGAAAGACCATAATAAAAGCCTCGACTTTGCGGCGGCGCGCGGCTTTGGCACGCTTGGCGTGAATGGTGAAAACGGCCCGCTAGTGGCGCATATTCCCTTTGTTTTCAATGCTGATCGCAACCGTGCCGGGTTTCATTTATTGCGCTCGAACCCGCTGTCACGGCGGGGTGGCCAGCCTGCGTTGCTGGCCATAAACGGGCCCGACGGCTATATCTCGCCTGACTGGTATGGCAGCGACGGGCAGGTCCCGACCTGGAACTATGTCGCCGTGCACCTGCGTGGCCGGCTCGTGCCGCTGCCCCCCGAAGCGCTTGAGCCGCATTTGCGCGCGCTCTCGGATAGTTTCGAGCAGCGCCTGTTGCCAAAACCTGTCTGGCAGCTTGACAAGCTCGGCCAAACCGCCCGCGAAAAGATGATGCAGATGCTGGTGCCGGTCGCGCTTGTGATCACCGACATCGATGCCACTTGGAAGCTCGGGCAAAACAAGCCCGGCGCGGCACGCAAGAACGCGGCAAAAGCCCTGAAACACAGCGCGATTGGCGCAGAACCCGCCGCACTGGCGGCCTTGATGGAGAATTGAAATGAAACTTGTCTACTCTGCCACCTCGCCGTTTGTGCGCAAGGTTATGGTGGCGCTGATCGAAACCGGCCTGCGCGAAACTGTGGCGCTGGAGACCGTGGCCATCACCCCCCTTGAACCCGGCGCGCTGGTGCCCGCGATAAACCCGCTGGGCAAGGTGCCCTGCCTTGTGCTTGATGATGGCACAGCACTTTTTGATAGTCGGGTGATCACCCGCTATCTTGATACCCTGCATTCAGGCACACCGCTTTACCCCGACGGGGCGGCGCTATGGGCTCGCCTGACGCTCGAGGCCTTGGCCGATGGCATGCTGGAAGCCGCGGTGCTGATGGTTTATGAGCGGGTGCTGCGCGACGCGGCGCAACAATCGCCCGACTGGGTCGAGGCGCAGTGGCTTAAAATCTCCCGCGTGCTCAGCCATCTGGATAGCGTTGCCGACACGCTTGAAACGGTTGATATGGCCAGTATCGCGGTGGCGGCGGCGCTGGGGTATCTTGATTTTCGCCATGCAGATCGCAACTGGCGCGGGCTGGCCCCCAAACTGGCGGCGTGGGAGGCCGGGTTTAGCCAGCGCCCCGCCATGCAGGCTACCGTGCCGAGCTAGGGCCGTGGCTGGTTGCGGTCAAAGATCAGGCTTGAATCGAAGTTCTGCCAGTCAAACGAGGTCACCCCGTTGGCGGTGCTGCCACGATAATTGGGCACGCCGGGGCCGCGTAGCGCCGTAACCGTGCCGCCATTGGCCCCGATGATACCGGCAAAGCGGGCGGCGCTGCAAATATTGCTGTCGGCGGTAAACGGATCGCTGCCCCAGACCCCGCCTGCGGTGGTGGCCGCGCTGGCGCTGCATGAACAGGTTACGCGGTCACTGCCGACCGAAAGGGCGGTGCAGGCCTCTGGCGGGGTGTTGCCATTGGCGGCAACGCCGATCACGAGGTCGGGGTTTACAAACATAATGCTGCGGTCCCACTTGCCCCAACGTTGCGAGGTGATGCCGTTTTTGGTGCTGGCGATGTATTCTTCCTGCCCGACAGTGGCCACGGCCTTTACCCGCCCGCCTTGCGCTGTAATTGCCCCGGCTTGCTGGGCGGCGGCGCAGATGTCGCTATCGACCGTATAGATATTGGTGCCCCATACCCCGCCGGGGGTGAAGCCGGCCTCGCATTCACATACAAGGCTGTCGGCCCCGGCCGGAAACGGGCCGCAGCTGGGTAACGTGGCTTGTGGCCATACGGCACCGGCCCAGACAAGCGTTGAAACAATGGCGATCGGGGGAAGGATTTTCATGAACGTCTCCGGCTAAAATAACATTGCGCCACACGCTATCGCCCCGGGGTAAAGAAATATTTAAGCGCCGCCCCTAGCCCGCATCCGGCGTGACCCGCACGGCGGCGTATTTGAACTCGGGGATCTTGCCAACAGGGTCAAGTGCGGCGTTGGTTAGGATATTGGCGGCGGCCTCGACATAGGCAAAGGGCACAAAAACCGTGTTGGCAGGCACCGCGCGGTCGGCCCGCGCCATTAGCGTAATGTCGCCGCGACGGGTTGAAAGCCGCACCCTGTCACCCGCCTTCAGCCCCATATCGCGCAGGGTTTTCGGGTGCAGCGCGCAGGTGGCCTCGGGCTCGACCGCGTCCAGCACTTTTGAGCGCCGTGTCATGGTGCCGGTGTGCCAGTGTTCCAGCTGGCGGCCGGTGATCAGCACAAAGGGATAGGCGTCATCCGGGCGTTCATCGGGTTCGGTTACGCTGGCGGGTTTTAAATTGGCGACACCGCCAGCGCGTGGAAAGCCGTCGGCAAATACAATCGCCTGCCCGGGGTCGCTGGGCGACAGGCTGGGATAGGTGACGGCGCGCTCGGATTCCAGCCGCTGCCATGTGATGTTGTTCAGGCTCGGCATGGCCTTGGTCATTTCGGCAAAAATATCGCGCGGGTGGGTGTAGCCCCAGTTCAGGCCAAGCCGGTTGGCCAGATCGGTGGTAATGCGCCAGTCGGGCCGCGCCTGCCCCGGCGGGGTGATGGCGGCGTGGCCCATTTGCACCTGACGGTTGGTGTTGGTGGCGGTGCCGTCTTTTTCGGGCCATGCGGCGGCGGGCAGCACCACATCGGCGAACATCGCGGTTTCGGTCATAAAAATATCTTGCACCACAAGGTGCTTTAGCTTGGCCAGTGCCCCCCGCGCATGCTGCACATCGGGGTCCGACATTGCGGGGTTTTCGCCCAGAATATACATCGCCCGCACATCACCGGCATGGATGGCATGAATGGTTTCAACCACCGTTAGCCCGTTTTTGCCCGAGAACCCCTCTATGCCCCAAAGCGCGCTGAATTTCGCCCGCACCGCGTCATCGGTGACGCTTTGGTAATCGGGCAAAAACATCGGAATCAGCCCGGCGTCAGACGCGCCCTGCACGTTGTTTTGCCCCCTGAGCGGGTGCAGCCCCGCCCCCGGTTTGCCGACATTGCCGGTCATCAACGCCAATGAAATAAGGCAGCGCGCGTTATCGGTGCCATGAATGTGCTGGCTGACCCCCATGCCCCAAAAGATCATACCCGCCTTGCCGGCCGCAAAGGTGCGGGCCACCGCGCGCAGTTCGTCGGCGGGCACGCCGCAAATCTCGGCCATCGCCTCGGGGGCATAGGCAGCAAGATGGGTTTTGAAGGCATCCCAGCCCTCGGTAAAGCGGTTGATATAGGCTTGGTCATAAAGCCCCTCGGTGGCGATCACATGCATGATCGCGTTCAGCAGCGCCACATCGGCCCCGGGGGTGAATTGCACGCGGTGGGTGGCATAGCGGCCAAGCCCGACACCGCGCGGGTCAAGCACAACAAGCTTGCCGCCGCGCTTGGTGAATTGCTTGAAATAGGTGGCGGCGACGGGGTGGTTCTCTATCGCGTTCGAGCCGATGATGATCGCAACATCGGCATTTTCGATCTCGTTAAAGGTCGCCGTCACCGCGCCCGACCCGACATTTTCGAGCAAGGCCGCCACGCTGGAGGCATGGCAAAGCCGCGTGCAATGGTCAACATTATTGCTGCCAAAACCGGCGCGGATCAGTTTTTGGAACAGATAGGCCTCCTCGTTGCTGCATTTGGCCGAGCCAAAACCGGCAATGGCATCACGGTGTTGTTGCAAACCATTGGCGGCGAAATCCAGCGCCTCGTCCCATGTGGCCTCGCGAAAATGGCTGAGCGGGTTGGCGGGGTCTATGTTCAGGCCTTTCGGGGCGTCCTCACGCCGGATCAGCGGGGTGGTCAGGCGGTGCGGGTGGTGGATGTAATCAAACCCGAACCGGCCTTTTACGCACAGGCGCTCCTGGTTGGCGGGGCCATCCGCGCCGTCTACCCGCACAATCCGGTTGTCTTTTACCTTGAACGAAAGCTGGCAGCCAACGCCGCAATAGGGGCAGACCGAGGCGATTTCGGTATCATAATCTTGCGCGCCGGCAGCGGCGGGCAGCAAGGCGCCGGTCGGGCAGGCCTGCACGCATTCACCACAAGCCACGCAGGTAGAGGCCCCCATCGGGTCGGCCTGATCAAACACGATCTGGCTGTCAAAGCCGCGCATCGCCATGCCGATGACATCATTCACCTGCACATCGCGGCAGGCCTGCACGCATAGCTGGCAGTGGATGCAGGCATCCAGATTAACCGTCATCGCCACATGCGAGCTGTCAAGCAACGGCAACGTGGCGGCCTTTGGAAACCGGCTCTCAGACACACCGGCCAGCGCGGCCATATCCCAAAAATGGCTGTCACCGGCGGGTTGGTCGGTGATCAACAGCTCCATCACCATGCGGCGGGCCTTGCTGGCGCGGGCGCTATCGGTGCGCACCACCATGCCCTCGGTCGCGGCGCGGGTGCAGGAGGGGGCCAATACCCGCTCGCCCTCGATCTCAACCATGCAGGCGCGGCAATTGCCGCTGGCTTTATAGCCCGGGCGGTCGGCATGGCACAGATGCGGCAGCGGTTTACCGTGGCGTTTGGCAAGATCAAACAAGCTTTCGCCGGGCTTTGCCGTGACCGTGTTACCGTCTAGCGTCAGGGTGATGGGGGTGGGGGTGGGCATGGCATCGGCTCCGGATTGGTGTGGCATCAGCCTATCAAGCATGATCTGCGCAGGCAATGGCGACAATCACCGACCTGCCATGCCCCGCTTGCGCCAATCCCTGGTTTGCGCATAAAAAAGGCCCGCCAATCTGGCGGGCCTTTTTAATTGTGGTCGCTAACGGTTATTTTGCCCGCACATAGCGCTGCAGTGATAACCGCACGGGTTCCGAGGGCGCACCGTCTTCGTAGCCGTAAAGTAAAACGGCAACCAGATAACGGCCGGGGTAAAGCTCGGCCGCGATCTGGCTGTCGCGGGTGCTGGTGCCGCCAATGCCGCTATCGTCATTATAGCCCAGCTGCTGGCCGCGGTCATTATATAGATATAGCTGCGAATCAGCGCCGCCATTGCCGATGCCCTGAATCAGCACCAACGACGGTTCCGCGACCTCGAACAACACCCAGCGGGCGTCTTTGCCAACCAGGACATCGCCCGAAAACGCGGTTTGCACCAGACCGATATCGTCAATCGGGAATTTGCCGCCAATCGGGGGCGAGGCCTCGCCGGTGGCATAGCGGGCAAACAGGAACGCCTGTTCGTCAAAGGCTTTTACCGACACGTCAATCGGCTGATCGCCATCGGATAGCGCGCTGACCGAAATGCAATAATCGCCCGGCTGCAGCGGGGTCTGCATGTCTATTTGCGAATTCAGCCCGTCAAAATCGTCATTCTCGGCTACGATATTGCCGCTGTTGTCATAGACCCGCACCACCGGGTCGGCCTCGGTGTTTTTGGCGGTGATGGTCAGGCCCAGCGGGCTATCGACCGTAAACCGGTGATAGGTAACGGTGCCGGTGCGCGAAAAGCTGATCTGCCCACCGCCCCCAAGCGCCGCGTTGATCGGGCCAAAGGCCAGCGGCGCGGCGGGGGTGGCGGCGGTGCAGGCATCAGAGCCGTCACCACTAGCGGCGATGCCTTCGGTGATCGGCTCCATATCCCAGCGGCTAAGTTGCAGGGTGGTAGGGCCGTCAGTGGAAGAAAAGTTGTAAACCCGCGCACAATAGCTGCCCGCCGATAGCGAGGTTTCTATCCGCGAGGCCCGCCCGCCGCCGCCGTCATCATCGGATGCCAGCTCGTTGCCGCTGGCGTCAAGCAGCACCATAACCGGGTCTACGCCGCTGTCGTCGGTGGCTTCGATGCGCACATCGGTGGGGGCCGAGACCTCGAACTGCAAATAGCTGGATACCCCGGGGGTAAGCTGAACCTGCATCTGCGCCGGGGTGGAAAGGGTGGTGACATTCGCGCCAAAGCCGCCAAAGGGCTGCACTTCCGAGGGGGAAACGCCGCAAACGCTGAGCTGCGCAAGCGCAACCGACGGGATAAATAGGCTGGCCGTTGCCAGCAATCCTAATTTTGCACGTAGCATAAAATACTCCTTAAATTGTTCAACACGAACGGTGCATAAAGCTGCGGCCATAGTTTCGGAGGCCTGCCTTCATAAGGCAAGGAAAATATTGCATAATATTTCAGCACTTCCCGGATGGGCGTGATTCAGCCTAGGTGGTGCAGCGCCACCCCGTGTTGGGCGCAAATTTGCGCCAGCGGGGCGGGCAGCGGCAGGTCGGTGAAAAACCCGTCTATGTCGCGCATATGGCCAATGCGCGCGGGGGCAGAGCGGCTAAGCTTGGTGGCATCGGCAACCAGAAACACCTTGCGGGCATTGGCGATGATCGCCTGCGAAACCCGAACCTCGCGGGTGTCGAAATCCAGCAAAGAGCCGTCTTTATCAATCGCCGACACCCCGATAATGGCGTAATCGGCCTTGAACTGCTGCACGGTATCAAGGGTTTGCTCGCCCACCAGCCCGCCATCGGTGCGCCGTAGCATGCCCCCCGTAACCATCACCCCGCAATGGGGGTTGGAGGCCATGATATTGGCAACGTTAAGGTTGTTTGTAATCACCAAAAGGTCGCGGCGGCTGCGCAGGGCGCGGGCCACGGCCTCGGTTGTGGTGCCGATATTGATGAACAGCGAGGCATCATCGGGGATGGCATCGGCACAAAGCTGGCCGATGGCCTCTTTGGCTTCCTTGGCCATGTTTTTACGGGCGGCATAGGCGGTATTGGCGACGCCTGACTGCAAAATAGCGCCGCCATGCACCCGCGTCAGGTGGCCCTCGTCACAAAGGGTGTTAAGGTCGCGGCGAATGGTTTGCGGGGTCACGTTTTGCGCCGCCGCCAGATCGTCAACCGCCACGCGACCGGCCGCGCGCACCGCGTTCAAGATCTCTTTTTGGCGGAAGGTCAGGCTCATATCGGTTTCTTTTCGGCTTCTAGCCTTGGTCGCATTTCGGTGCGGAACCGTCAAGTAAAACGGCTTTAACGAAAATAAAGCGAAAAAAACGAAAACGTATTGACAGAAAATGAAAATAAAGTGATGGTGAACCCGAAGATTTTGCAACCGGAAAGAAACGTGCCTGACACTGTTTTTGACATTTTTGTAATTGGCGGCGGCGTCAATGGCTGTGGTATCGCGCGCGATGCCGCCGGTCGCGGGCTGCGCGTGGGGCTGGCCGAGATGGATGATCTGGCCTCGGCCACGTCTTCGGCCTCGACCAAGCTGTTTCATGGCGGCTTGCGTTACCTTGAATATTATAAATTCCGGCTGGTGCGCGAGGCGTTGATCGAGCGCGAGGTCTTGTTGCAAAACATGCCCCATATCAGTTGGCCAATGCGCTTTGTGCTGCCGCTGCACCGTGATATGCGGCCAGGGTGGCTGATCAGGGTCGGGCTGTTTATTTATGACCATCTTGGCGGGCGCAAAATTCTGCCCGCCACCAAAACGCTGGATCTGACCAAAGACCCCGCCGGTAAGCCGCTGAAGCCGTTTTTGAAAAAGGCGTTTGAATACTCTGATTGCTGGGTGCAAGACAGCCGGTTGGTGGTGCTGAACGCCGCCGACGCCAAGGCACGCGGGGCCGAGGTGCTGACCCGCACCAAGGTGATCGCCGCCAAGCGCCGTGGCAAATTGTGGGAGGTCGAGCTAGACGAGCGCGGCGAATACCGCAAGATCCGCACCAAGGTTCTTGTGAACGCCGCCGGCCCGTGGGTGGCGCATATTTTGCAAGACACAATTCAGGTCAACACCCGCGAGCGGGTGCGGCTGGTGCGGGGCAGCCATATTGTGATCAAAAAAATGTTTGACCATGATCGGGCGTATTTTTTTCAAGGCACCGACAACCGGATTATTTTTGCCATTCCCTATGAGGGCGATTTTACCCTGATCGGCACCACCGACAATGACCAAGGCGCGGATATATCTGCCCCGAAATGCACCGAGGCCGAGGCGGATTATTTGCGCAAGTTTGCCTCGGAATATTTTGAAAAACCGATTGAGGCCGCCGATATCGTCTGGAGCTATTCCGGCGTGCGCCCGCTTTATGATGACGGGGCCAGCAGCGCCACCGAGGCCACGCGCGACTATGTATTAAGCCTTGATGAGGAAGGCCCGCCGCTTTTGAGCGTGTTTGGCGGTAAAATAACCACCTATCGCAAGCTGGCCGAGGCCGCCTTGCACAAGCTTGAAACCCATCTTGAAACCACATCGGGCATGTGGACCGCCAAAGCGCCGCTGCCCGGCGGTGATTTTGCCTATGATGGCGTGGCGGGGCTGATCGATGATTTGCAAGCGGGCTATCCGTTTTTAGGCGCGGTTCAGGCGGGGCGGCTGGTGCGCACCTATGGCACCAATGCCGCCAAAATCATGGGTGACGCCAAAACCGCGGCTGATCTGGGCACAGATTTTGGCGCGGGCCTTAGTGCGGCCGAGGCCCGCTGGCTGATAGATAACGAATTTGCTGTGACCGCCGAGGATATCTTGTGGCGGCGCACCAAGCTCGGGTTGCATTTGCAGCCCGAACAGGTGGCCAAGCTGGAAAGTTGGCTGAACGAGCAGAAACGACATGAAAACATAAAAAAAGTGTCATGAAGCAAGAATAACAAGCAACTGCAAACCTTCAAATGGGAGAAGAAAATGCGAATTACGAAATATGTTCTGGGGGCGCTTACGGCGGCTTCCTTTGCGAGCGGCGCTTATGCGCAGGTCGAGATCCAGTGGTGGCACGCCATGGGCGGCGCCAATGGCGAACGCGTAGACCGCATCGCGGCGGGCTTTAATGAAAGCCAAAGCGATTATGTGGTCGTGCCGTCATACAAAGGCAACTATACCGAAACCATGACCGCCGCCATTGCCGCGTTTCGCGCTGGTGAGCAGCCCGACATTGTGCAGGTGTTCGAAGTGGGCACCGCCACCATGATGGCCGCCAAGGGCGCGGTTTACCCGATCACCGAGCTGATGGCGGATTCAAACACCCCGTTTGACCAGTCGGCCTATTTGCCTGCCGTGGTTTCCTATTACCAGTCCCCCAACGGCGATCTGCTGTCGATGCCGTTCAACTCTTCCACCCCTGTGTTGTGGTATAATCAGGACGCGTTTGACAAAGCCGGTATTAAAAGCCCACCCACCACATGGGACGAGCTGAATGTCGCGGCACAAAAGCTGGTCGATAGCGGGCTTGATTGCGGCTATTCCTTTGGCTGGCAAAGCTGGGTGATGATCGAAAACTACAGTGCCTGGAACAACCTGCAAATGGGCACCAAGGAAAACGGTTATGGCGGTCTTGATACCCGCTTTACCTTTAACAACGATGCGGTGGTCAACCGTTTGCAGTCGATCGCCGATAGCCAGGAAGGCGGGTTGTTCAAATATGGTGGCCGTCGTGGTGACAGCCTGCCGCTGTTTACCTCGGGTGAATGCGGCATGTGGATAAACTCTTCGGCTTATTACGGCTCGATCAAATCCCAGGCCGAGTTCAACTTTGGCCAAACCATGCTGCCGCTTGATACCGAGGTGGCATCTGCGCCGCAAAACTCGATCATTGGTGGCGCGACCCTTTGGGTGCTGCGTGGCAAACCCGCAGAAAACTACCCCGGTGTTGCGGCGTTCATGAACTACCTTTCCAGCGCCGACGTGCAGGCATGGTGGCATCAGGAAACCGGCTATGTGCCGATTACTACCGCCGCGTCCGACCTGTCGCGCGAGCAGGGTTTTTATGACGCAAACCCAGGCACCGATACCGCGATCAAAGAGCTGAGCCTAAACCCGCCAACCGCCAATTCACGCGGCTTGCGCTTTGGCAACTTTGTTCAGGTCCGCGATGTTATCAACGAAGAAATGGAAGCGCTATGGGCCGGTGACAAAACCGCCCGCGAAGCCATGGATACGGCTGTTGAACGTGGCAATGCGCTGCTCGCCAAGTTCGAGCGCGCCAACCAATAACAAAACCAACCGGCCCTCCGCCATGTGCGGGGGGCCAACCCTGGGGGGACTATGCTAAAACGCGTGCATTTCGGGCCATCATTGCTGCCCTTTTTGCTGGTCGCGCCGCAAATCGCGGTAACGCTGGTATTTTTTATGTGGCCCGCCGGACAGGCGCTTTACCAATCGTTTCTTATTCAGGATGCGTTTGGTTTCAAAACCGAATTTGTCTGGTTCGAGAATTTTCAGCTATTGTGGGAAGACCCCTATTATATTGCCTCTTTTCAACGCACCGCCTATTTTTCGGTAACGGTTGCCGCGCTGGCGATGGGCAGCGCGCTGGTGCTGGCCGCCATGGTGGACCGGATTGTAAAAGGCGTGTTTGTCTATCGCACCATGCTGATCTGGCCCTATGCGGTGGCGCCGGTTATCGCAGGCGCGCTGTGGGTATTTATGTTTGACCCGACCTTGGGTATTTTGGCCTATGCGCTTAACACCATCGGCTATGACTGGAACCACAAGCTAAACGGCGGGCAGGCGATGACGCTGGTGGTGATCGCCGCCACCTGGAAGCAGATCGCCTATAACTTCCTGTTTTTTGTCGCCGCCATTCAAAGCATCCCGAAATCGCTGATCGAGGCGGCGGCAATCGATGGCGCCGGCCCGATGCGCCGGTTCTGGACCATCATCTTCCCGCTGATCACGCCAACCACGTTCTTTTTGCTGGTCGTCAACATCGTCTACGCGTTTTTCGATACTTTCGGCATTATCCACGCCATCACGCAAGGCGGCCCGGCCAAGGCGACCGAAATTCTGGTCTACAAGGTTTATAATGACGGCTTTATCGGGCTGGATCTGGGCGGGTCAGCGGCACAATCGGTTATTTTGATGGCGATTGTGATCGTGATCACCGTGATCCAGTTTCGTTATATCGAGCGAAAGGTTGAATACTGATGATCGAGAACCGCCCCTTTGTGACCGTAATGGCCCATATCACGCTGGTATTGGGCGTGCTTATTGTTGCCTTTCCGATCTGGATAACCTTTGTCGCCGCCACCCATGACGCGGTGCGCATGACGCAAGTGCCGCTGCCGCTGCTGCCTGGCGATCAGTTTTTCGTAAACCTGAAAACCGTGTTGTTTAAGGGGGTAGGGGGGTCTGGCTCGGTGCCGGTCTGGCTGATGATGTTCAATTCGCTTATTATGGCGATGATGATCTCTATCGGCAAAATCGCCATTTCGCTGCTCTCGGCCTTTGCGATTGTTTATTTTCGCTTTCCGTTCCGGATGGGGTTTTTCTGGATGATCTTTATCACCCTGATGCTGCCGGTCGAGGTGCGGATCTTGCCGACCTTCGAGGTGGTGGCCAATCTAGGCCTGCTGAACTCGTATTGGGGGATGACGGTGCCGCTGATCGCCTCGGCCACCGCGACGTTCATGTTTCGGCAGGTGTTTTTAACCATCCCCGACGAAATGCTGGAAGCCGCGCGGGTTGACGGCGCGGGGCCGATGCGGTTTTTCTGGGATATCCTGATACCGCTGAGCCGCACCAATATCGCGGCGCTGTTTGTCATTTTGTTCATCTATGGCTGGAACCAGTATTTGTGGCCGCTTTTGATCACCACCGATAGCGGCTATTTTACCGTCGTTATGGGCATCAAGCAAATGCTGGAAAGCGCTGAGCAATCACCGGTCTGGAACCTGATCATGATGACCGCACTTTTGGCAATGGTGCCGCCGATTATTGTGGTTTTGTCTATGCAGAAAATGTTTGTCAAAGGCCTGACCGAGACCGAAAAATAAGGAAATATCATGGCGAATATCACCCTTAGGGGCATTAAAAAAGCCTATGGCAAGAGCGAGGTGATCCACGGGATCGACTGGGATATCAAGGATGGTGACTTTGTGGTTATCGTCGGCCCGTCGGGCTGTGGTAAATCAACCCTGTTGCGGATGATAGCAGGGCTTGAAAGCATAACCGAGGGCGAAATATCAATCGGCGATACCGTGGTCAA
>CAYWXQ010000016.1:0-12850 GCA_964462475.1 uncultured Rhodobacterales bacterium
CCCAAAGCAGGGCCAACGGGTGGAGACGGGTTTGCCTTACCGGCAGGCACTTGCAGCTTCATTGTGCCAGCTATCTTTTTGGCCATTGTGGCCTCCTTTGTTCATCATCGCCACTTGCGCGACATGGTATAGTGGTGCGGTTGTAGCCGTGGCCCAACCTCCCACCGGGGTTAACACTAGGTGATTTTTGTCACCTGAGTGAATTCTAGCTCAACCGGCGTGGCCCGGCCAAAAATTGATACGCTCACCTTAAGGCGGGCATTATCCTGATCCACATCCTCAACCATGCCCGAAAATCCTTCAAACGGGCCGTCGGTCACGTTGACCTGCTCACCGATATCAAAGAAGATCAGGTTGCGCGGCGCGTCGGCGCTCTCGTCTACCTGATTCAATATGCGGGCCACCTCGGCATCGCGCATTGGCGACGGGGTGTTTTGCGCGCCCAGAAAGCCGGTAACGCGGTTGATGTTGTTGATGGCGTGATAGGCGCGGTCGGTCATTTCCATTTTCACAAGCACATAGCCCGGCATAAAGCGGCGCTCGCGGGTGACCTTCTTGCCACGGCGCATTTCCAGCACCTCTTCGGTCGGCACCAGAACCTGCTCGATCTCGTCTTGCAGGCCCTTTTGCACAATAGCCTCTTCAATCGCTTCCGCGATTTTCTTTTCGAAATTCGAAAGGACGCTTACCGAATACCAGCGTTTCGCCATTTTTGCCCGTGCCTTCAATGCCGCGGCTTGTGCCGCAAATTATAAATATATTTCAGGGGGTTACGCCCCGCTCGCCAAACAAGACAAAGCGCGCCGACGAATCGAAGCGCGCAGTCTCGGGATGGAAGCTTTGCCTATAGCCCCAAATTACAAATTTATCAAGAGGCGGCGGCCAAAACACCCTCAAGCCCGAAGCGGATCAGCAGATCAACCAGAAAGAAGAAAATCGCCGCGAAAAACGCCATGGCAAAAACCATCGCCGTGGTCAAAAGGGTCTCGCGCCGGGTGGGCCACACCACCTTTGAAACCTCTGAACGCACCTGCTGGATAAACTGAAACGGATTTGTCTTTGCCATATCTGGCTCCTCGATCGGGAAAACATGTTTGGCCCACAAATACGCACTCCTCCGCCAAAGTGCAAGCCCCGCTAAACCCCGCCCGCCCGCGCGGCATTCGCGGGTGGTCTCCGGCGGTTATCGGCCTTTATATGGTCTCGACCCCGGCGGCAGCCAGACGCGTGCGCAGCGCCCGTCCCGGCGCGGTATCGCATACCAGTTGCGCCACATCGCCCAGCGCAGCGACCACAAACGGTGCCGGTTTGTCGAACTTGGCGTGGTCGGCCACCACCAGCAGCGCGCTTGCCGCCTTGGCCATGGCGCACCCGATCCGCGCTTCCTCGTGCGAAAAATCGGCAATGCCCGCGCTGTTGATCGCCCCAACCGTCAGCACCGCCATATCTGCCCGATACTGCCCCAGATCAACCAGCGAATCAGCACCGACGGTTTGGGCATTGTCGGGCCGGTAGCGGCCGCCAAGCAGGTAAACATCGGCCCCGCCCGCGCCTTTGGCAAACACCTCGGCAATGGCGGTGGCGTTGGTGATAACCGTCAGCCGCCTGACCCGCGCCAGCGCCTGCGCGCAGATCAGCGTGGTCGAGCCGGTGTCGATAAACAGGGTCTGGCCGGGCTGCACCACCCCGGCCAGCTTGGCCGCAATCCGGCGCTTGCCCGCCGCGTTGCGCCGCATCCGCGCGGCAAAACCGCCCTCGCCGGGCATCGGCAAGGCCCGCGCGCCCCCGTGCACCTTGCGCAACTGCCCGGCATCGGCCAGCAGCACCAGATCACGGCGAATGGTTTCGGCCGAGGCACGATACCGCGCCGCCAACCCGCCAACGCTGGCCTTGCCACGGGCGGCAACGTGTTCAGCAATACGGGCGCGGCGCATGTTGGCAGATATCGAGGCATTGGTCATCGTGGTTCCGTTTTACCATATTGTTGCCTATTCAGGCATTTTTGCTACCTAACCATTTGTTATAACATAATTTAATATCGTTGTATTTTTCGCCCGTTCAAGCTAACTGTGCAAAATTGTCTTGTCAAGCAGCCGCCGCCCCGCCAAAATACCGATCCCAGCCCAAGCGGAGACCCGATGCCCACCCCTGACCCTGAAATATTTGATGTCGTCATTATCGGCACCGGCGTGGTTGGCTGCGCCATGGCGCGGCGGTTCGTGCTAGATGGCGCCAAGGTGCTGGTGCTGGAAAAAGCCGCCGACGTGCTTGACGGGGCCTCGAAAGCCAACAGCGCCATTCTGCACACGGGGTTTGACGCCCCGACAGATTCGCTGGAACAGGCCTGTATTGCCGCTGGCCACCGGGAATATCTGGAAATCAGAGACAGCCTTGGCCTGCCGCTGTTAAAGGCGGGCGCACTGGTGCTGGCGTGGGATGACAGCCAACTGGCGCAGCTCGACACGTTGGTGGCCAAGGCGCACCAAAACGGCGTGGCCGATGTTGAAATGTGCAGCAAGGCCGACATACTGGCGCAAGAGCCCGCCTTGGCCCCGCATGTGAAGGGCGGGTTTCGGGTGCCGCGCGAATATTTGATCGACCCGTGGGCAACGGCGCATGCCTATCTGCTGCAGGCGCTGGCCAATGGTGCGGTGCTGCGGCGCAATGCCGAGCTGTTATCGGGTGATTATGATGGCGATATCTGGCGGCTGACCACGGCGGCAGGGGGCGCGCAGGCCAAGCTGGTGATCAACTGCGCCGGGCTATATGGCGATATTGTCGAACAGCGCCTGCTCGGGCAAAGCGGTTTTACCATCAAGCCGCGCAAGGGGCAGTTTGTGGTGTTTGACAAGGCGGCCTCGAACCTTCTGGCGGCGATCGTGCTGCCGGTTCCAACCAAAACCACCAAGGGGGTGGTGATTTTCAGAACCATATTCGGCAACCTCGCCGTTGGCCCCACCGCCGAAGAACAACAAAGCCGCAGTGACACCGGCACCGACCGCACCGCCTTGCGGGACCTGCGCCAAAAAGGCATCGCCATGCTGCCCGCTCTGGCCAAATACGAGGTCACCGCCACCTATGCCGGCCTGCGCCCCGCGACCCGGTTTCAGGATTACCGGATCAGCGCCCACCCCGGGCGCGGGTATATATCGGTCGGGGGCATCCGCTCTACCGGGCTTAGCGCGGCGCTGGGGATCGCGGCGCATGTGGCGGGGCTGAACACCGGTGCCGGGTTTGCCGCCGCACCGCTTGTGGCACCGGTTTGCCCCAAGCCCGACCGGCTGTCACAATACCACAGCCGCGATTGGCAAACCCCCGGCCATGGCGGTATTATTTGCCACTGCGAGATGGTCACCAAGCGCGAGATCATGGCCGCGCTTAACGGCCCGATGCCGCCAACCACCCTGCAGGGGCTAAAGCGCCGCACGCGGGTGACCATGGGGCGCTGTCAGGGGTTTAACTGCACCGCCGCGCTGGCCACACTGACCAAGGGGCGGCTGACCCCCCCGATCGGTGAACCCGATGGTTGAGGGCTGCAAGGTTGCGATTGTCGGCGGCGGTCCGGCGGGGCTTTCGCTGGCCACCGCGCTGTGCGGGCGGGGTCTGCGCGGGGTGGTGGTGATTGAGCGCGCGCCCGATGCCGGCGGCATACCGCGCCATTGCGGGCATTATCCGTTTGGCCTGCGCGAATTCAAACGCTTGCTGCGCGGGCCACAATATGCGCAGCGGCTGGTGCAAGCAGCCTTGGCGGCGGGGGTTGATATCCGCACCGGCACAGCGGTGACAAGGCTGCACCCGGGCGGGCGGCTTAGCCTGTCGCACAGCGAAAAGGCCTATGATTTACAGGCCGAACGCGTGGTGCTGGCCACCGGCGCGCGTGAGGCCAGCCGGGCGCAACGCATGATATCGGGCGCGCGCCCGATGGGGGTCATCAGCACCGGTGCCTTGCAGGGGATGGTATTTTTGCAGGGGTTACGCCCGTTTCGCCGACCGGTTATTCTGGGCAGCGAGCTGGTATCGCTTTCGGCGCTCATGACCTGCCGTCATGCGGGTATAAAACCGGTCATGATGCTGGAGGAAGGCCCCCACCTGCTGGCGCGCACTATCATGCGCCCCTATCCGGCCCTGCGCGGGGTGCCGATGCGCTTTGGGGTGCAGGATATCCGCATTGTTGGCCACAAAACGGTCGCGGCGGTCGGCTTTACCGATGCCAGCGGGCAGACGCAGCAGGTGGCGGCTGACGGCGTGCTGGTATCGGGGCATTTCAGGCCCGAATCCGCCCTGATTTATGACAGCCATCTGGCAATAGACCCCGCCACCGGCGGGCCGCAAATAGACCAGTTCGGCCGCTGTTCCGACCCGCATTATTTTGCCTGTGGCAACCTGTTGCGCCCCGTCGAAACCGCGGGCTGGTGCTGGCAAGAGGGCCACGACACCGCCAAACGCCTGCTTGCCGACCTTGCACACCCTGCCCGCAGCCCCGCAAGCGTGGCGCTGCGGGTGGATGATTCGCGGCTGCGTTATGTGCTGCCGCAACGGCTGGCGCTGGACCCGCGCGAGGGCGGCATGGCGCAGATGCAGTTGCGGCTGGCCATGCCGGCATCGGGGCGTTTGGCGGCGCTTTCGGCTGGCAAAACCCTGACCGCGCGGCGCTTTACATCACGACCGGAACGGCGGGTTTTGCTGGCGTTGGCACCGGTTTTGGCTGGCCGCCCCCGGGTTGATGTAACGCTCAAAATCACTTGAACGGTGGCCATGGCCCGCAAGCCATGGCACGGCACGGTTGCAAAAAAAAATTGACAGATCGCAAAACCAACGCGACACTGCTTTATATTTTGGGCGCGCAGCCCGTTTTCAATTACATTTATAAAAAAAGTGAGGGAAGCCATGCCGATGACACCCGAAGATATCGCCGAAATGAATACTTTGTTGGCGGCGGCGCGCAAACGGCCAGTGAATTTTGGCCTGTGTCTGGGCAAAAAGCCCGACGCCACCGTGCTGCTGCTGCACCGCAAAAAACCGCCAACCATCTTGGGGCGACTGGCCAAAAAATCGGGCGATACCGCCAAAATAGCGGTCGGCACCCTGACGTTAAAGGGAAAAACCCTGTTGCTAAGCCCCGAGGAGGACCCCCCCGGCGGCATTGCCAAAAAGCTGAAAATGTTCTTTTCCAGCAAAAAGATGAAAATGAAGATCGTGCTGCTGGATGCGGCGGGAAACACGCTAGAATCCGACGGCGATGACGCAGATGCCGAAGAAACCACCGATACCGACACCGCGCCAGCGCCGCAAGAAACCGAGTGGAAGGCGGTTTTTGCCGCGCTTGACGGGGCGGTCGGCGATTTTGTAACACGCGGTGAGGGCAAGGCTGAAAATATAGGCAAGGCCTGGGCCAAGGCGGTGGCCACCGCCCAAAAGGCCGACTTTAAAACCGCGCTGGCAATGGCGGCACAAATAAAACCGCATCTGGCGGCAAAGCCGGCCTCGGGCGCGGCCAAAAAATGGGCGGCGGCAAAGCCCGTGATCGGCAAAATGTATACCCGGGCCATGGCCAATAACCCCGCCAACCGGCGCCAGCTTCAGGCCGCGTGGGCGCTGGCCAATGAAAAGGCCGAAGCCGACGACCACGGCGCCGCGCTAAAAATCATTGCCAAGCTAAAAGCAGCGCTGGAAGCCCTGCTGGCGCTAGGGGATGGTGCCGGCTCTGACCAAGATGTGGTGCCTGATAATGTGGTGGCGTTCCAGCGCGCCAGCATTTTGTGGCGGCAAACCCGCGAAAAAATGCAAAAATCCATGACCGCGCTTGAAGACGCCATCATCGCCGAGTGCAAGGACGACCCCGAACTGGCACCGCTGGCCGGCGAGGCCCGCGATCTTTCCAAACGGTTGCAGGTATTTGACACCGTGTTGATCGACCAGCTTGACGCCATCACCAATACGGGGGCAGGCCCCGCGCGCGAGGCGCTTAAAAAGCAGGCAACAGCCCAGCTTAAAACCTATGCCGCCGCGCTTGGCGAGCCGTTTTTCAAGGATGTGGACAGCCATAACGGCTTTGTGGATGTCTCGGTCGCCGCCACCGCGCGGCAGGCGCTTGTTGCCATCGCCAAGACGCTCCAATAGCACAAAAATCAGGATTTTATCATGCCTTTTTCATCACTCACCCCGGAAAAGCAGAAGTTTTTATCGCGCTATTTCAAGCCCAAAACTTTTTTTAGCACGGGCACACCGGACGCCCAAAAAGACGATATGGCCGACGCGCTGATCGCCTTTCAACAAGCGCGCAGCATTGCCGCGCAAAAGCTGGCGCAGTTGCAGCCGACGGGGGTTAACCTGACGCCCCTGATCGCCGAGCTTAGGGCCGCCGATGCCATGATGGCCGACCCCAAATCGCTGCGCAGCGCCGACGCAAGGCAAATTGTCGAGGGCATGTTGCCAAAAATCGCCAAGATCGGTGACGATTTTTGCAAGGCACAGAAAAAGCGGGCAAAAGACGCGGTTGATCTGGTAAAAACCTATCTCGGCATGGCGCTCGAAATCCCGAAGCTCGAGGCGCGTTTGGCCCGTCTTACAAGCGATTGCGGCAAAGATCCGGTTGATTTCGAGGCGGTAAAAACTGCCGCCGATGTAATGGTGGCCAAACAGGCGGCGCTTAAAATCCGCTCGGATGCTTACCGCACCGACTATAACCAGATGAAAGCCAATATCAAAGACTGGTGCGATGACCGCCTGCCAAGCATCGCCGATGATCTGGTAAAGCCCCAGCGCCAAAAGGTAGAGACCAATATCGCCACCGCCTATCAAAAACTCGAGGCGTTCTCGCTGAAGCTGGCCGAAACCATGGCCTCGACCGCCTATTGGAAGATCACGGCGCTGCAAAAGCTGATCAAGGAAAAGACCGACTATCTGGCGCTAAAAGCCACGGCTGAAACCGAGATCGCCAAGATCATGGTCAAGCGCAACCCCGGCGTTGACGAGGCCTGCAAGGGTATCGAGGCCGATCAGGCCAAAGCCGAGGCATTTGAAGACGCCAAGGCGTTTTATGATGCCACCCTGATCATGCAGGCAATGGCGCAGCGGGTGGCTGACCTGTTGGGGCTGGCACAGGCCTATGACGATTATGAAGCCGCCGCCAAAACCGCCCGCAGCGCGCTTGAAGCGGTGGCCAAGCATCCGCAGTTCCAGTATGTTCAGCCCGACTACCAAGACCTGATCGCGCATTATCAGGCCGCCGAACAATTCGCCGCCGCCGCCAAATACCCCAAAGCGCAGGTGCATATGCAGATGCTGCCCGACCAATGCGCCGCGCTTGAAACCAAGGCCGCCGGGGCCGCGCCCTATGACACGCTTGGCGACAAAGCCGAAACGGGCGATCTGCCGGCGCTGTTGGCCGAGGCCAAAAAACTGCTGGCCACGCTTAACACCCACCCCGGGGCGGCGCTGCTGCCGCAGGCGCTGGCCGATTGCCAAACCAAAATATCGCTGCTCGAAAACCTGTCCGAGATCGAGTTTCTGGATATCGGGCGCGCGGCCATCACCAAAATTATCGAACTGCTGATCAGCACCCGCATGGCGCTGGGCACCGCCAATATGCACCACGCGCGCGCGGTGCGGCTGCAAGAACAGGTAAAAGCCCTGCGATCCACCCATATTGAAGCGTTTTACATAAAACCGGCGCTCGACAAAATAGACGCGCTGGTAAAAGCCGCCAAAACCGCCGCCATCAACGGCGACAGCGGCATTGCCGGCATGCTGACCAACGGCGAAGCCCAACTGGAAGCCGCAAACGCGCTGGCCAATGCCGAGGAGCTTTACCGCATAAAACGTCAAGATCTGGAAACCCGGATCAAGGATATCTCCAAAGACAGTGTCAGCTTTCCCGACAAGGCCAAAACCCTTGCCAAGATCGCCGAGCACATGAAGGCGGGGGATGACTACTCAAAGGCGTTCAACCACCTCAAGGCCGGCGGCATGATGAAGGCGGTCGAAACCCTGCTTCTGGTTGCCACTATCGGCACCAAGGCCAATGCCGGCACCCCGCCATCGAAAGACAATATCAAAAAGCTGATCGCCGCGCCGGGGGGCGAAAAGATACTGGATGACATGATCGCCGCCCTGCCCGCCACCGCGCAAAAAGACGTGCTGATCACGGTGCTGGAAGCGCGCTTCAACATGGATGTAAAACTGTTTGCCGACAAGGCAGGCCAAGCCAGCGACACCGAGCAAACCGGCGCGGCGCTTGATGTGCCCGCCCCCAACCTGATGGCCTATTACGAGATGCTGAAAGCGGTGCCCGCCAGCCATACCAAGCTCAACCCCAGCATGGCGCGCTTTGATCAGGTCGAGGATGATAGCGGCTCTTATTACCAGACCGACAGCGGCGGCGTGGTCATGGCCTGTTTCGTAAGCATGAACGCCGAGGGCAACCCGCTGGGCAGCCCGGCCGAGCTGGACAGCATCGACCCTGACAGCACCGTGCGCACCGACACCCCCAACCCCAGCTACGGCAAATGGACCACCCTGCACGAGGTCGGCCACGCGGTTGACGACCGCCAGAGCTTCATGGATAAAAACGGCAGCAGCGACGCTTATGGCGGCTGGACAACCTATGGCTCCAACATCGCGCCGGTTGCCAAGGCGGTGGCCGCGCACTTCAAATATGACAACAGCTATATCGAGCGGGTCATGGCCGGCGGCGCCCCCGCCCTGCCCGATATGCCGCCCGATCTGGCCAGCAAGGACGACGGCGCCACAGAATGGGCCAAGCGCCGCACCGGTTTCGAGGCGTGGTATGCCGGTGTGCGCACCGCGACCGACGTGTGGGACAGCGCCTCGGAGACCAAAAAATGGGCGATCGGCGGCATCATGTATCATGAGGCCTATGATGATGTCTGGGTTTCCTACAAGGTCGCCAGCCGCTCCAAGGGCGTGACCGGCTATCAGTTTCGTGCCCCCGGCGAATGGTTTTCAGAGCTATACGCCGCCTTCCACACCAACAAGCTTAACCAGAACCACCCGGCGCGCAAGTGGCTGGCCGCGCTATAAGGCGCCAGAAAGGACCAAAAAATGTCTATTTTCGTTCCCGCCGATGCGCCCTGCCCCAACTGCGGCTCGGTTAACCGGTTTGACCACTTCGCCAGCGTCAACGCCGACCGCCGCCCCGACCTGAAGGATGACATCCTCTCGGGCGCGTTCATGCGGATAAAATGCAGCGCCTGTGGCACCGATTTTCGCCCCGAACCCAGCCTGAACTACCTCGACTATGCCGCCGGACTATGGGTTATGGCCCGGCCGCTGGGCAGCCTTGCCCACTGGGATGAAGAAGCACAAAAAGCCGGCGCCGCCTTTGACGATGCCTATGGTGCCGCCGCCCCTGCCGCCGCCCGTGATATCGGCGCGGCACTAACCGCGCGGGTCACCTTTGGCTGGGCGGCGTTTCGCGAAAAACTGGTGCTGGCGCGCGAGGGGCTGGATGACCTGACGCTGGAAAAAACCAAAATTGCCATTTTGCGCAACAAACCCGGCAACCCGGTGGCCCCGGGGGTAGAGCTGCGGCTGCTGGGGGTCTATGACCCTGTGTTTCATATGGGCTGGGTATCGGCCCGGACCAACGAAGCGCTACAGGTCTTCACCGTAAAGCGCGCGCTTTACGATGACATCGCGGGCGACGCGTCATGGGCCGCGCTTGACACACAGGTTTCGGGCGGGATTTCGGGCGGTTTTTTTGTGGATATGCAGCGCATGTTCATCACCCCCGAACCACCCAAGGCCGCCGCCCTGCCCGCCGGTTGAATTTGCGGCCGCCTTGCGGGTTTTCGGGTTTGCGGGGGGCGGCAGGCTAAGCTAGGATGGGCGCAAGTTTTGCTATCCGCAAGGGGGCGCCATGCAGATCTATCAACGCCGCGCAATACTGGCTGGCCTTGCCGGGGTGGGGGTTGCCGGGGTTGCCACATGGCCGTTAACCGCCGCCGAGCCGCCGGCGCTGGTGGCGGTGGCCACGAATTTTGCCAAAGTAGCGGCAACCCTGAAACCGGTTTTCGAGGCCGAAAGCGGCTATGAAATCACCCTGACCAGCGGTTCTACCGGCAAGCTATATGCGCAAATCATCAACGGCGCGCCCTATGCCGCGCTGCTGGCTGCCGATCAGGCCCGCCCGCAATTGCTGGAAGCTGCCGGTCTTGGCCATGGGCGGGTCACCTATGCCCGCGGTCTGCTGACCCTGTGGCAGCCCCAAGGCACGCTAACCGCTGACAGCCTGCGTGAAAATTCAGGCTATCTGGCCATTGCCAACCCCACGCTTGCCCCCTATGGGCTGGCGGCCAAACAGGCGTTGCAGGCGCTGGGGCTGTGGCAGGCGCTGCAACCGCGGATCGTCACGGGGCAAAATGTCGGACAGGCGTTTGCGCTGGTGGCCTCGGGCAATGCCGATATGGGACTGGTGGCGCAATCTTATGCGCTGGGGCGCGGGGCAAGCTGGCCGGTGCCGCCCGCGCTTTACGCCCCCATTCTGCAAGACGCAATTTTGCTGGGCGACCACCCCGCCGCCGCCGCCTTTGTCGATTTCATGCTGTCGGAGACGGGGCGGCAGATTATCCGCAATGCAGGCTACGGCGAGGTGGCACCATGATCTGGCCCGATCTGGCACCGCTATGGCTGTCGGTGCAGCTGGCGGCGGTAACCACGGGGTTATTGCTGCTGATCGGCACACCGCTGGCATGGTGGCTGGCAACCACCCGCAACCGGCTGCGCCCCGTTATCGAGGCCATCACCGCCCTGCCTTTGGTGCTGCCGCCGACCGTGCTCGGGTTTTATTTGCTGATCTTTCTAAGCCCGAATTCAACCATCGGCGGGCTGTGGCGCGACGCCACCGGCGGCACGCTGACATTCTCGTTCACCGGGCTGGTGCTGGCCTCGTCGCTTTATTCGCTGCCCTTCATGGTGCAACCGCTGCAAACCGCGTTTGAAGCCGTCGGGCGCGGCCCGATGGAGGCCGCCGCCAGTCTGCGGGCCTCGAAACTGGACGCGTTTTTCAGCGTGGCGGTGCCGCTGTCCAAACGCGGGTTTGTTACCGGCATGGTGCTGAGCTTTGCCCACACCATCGGTGAATTCGGCGTGGTATTAATGGTCGGGGGCAATATTCCGGGGCAGACGCGGGTGATCTCTATCGCGATTTACGAACAGGTCGAGGTGCTGGATTACGCGCAGGCACACGCCCTGTCGCTGATCTTGCTGGTGTTTTCTTTTGTGGTGCTGCTGGCGGTATATACGTTGAACCGGCGCGCGCCGGTGCGGGTGGGTTGATGGCGCTGTCGCTCGATATAAAACTGGCACAGCCCGGGTTCGGGCTGGAACTTGCCCACAGCTTTGCCCCCAAGGGCATAACCGCGCTGTTTGGCGCGTCGGGCGCGGGCAAATCAACCCTGCTGCGGGTGATTGCGGGGTTTGAAAGCGGTGCGCGCGGGCAGGTGAAGTTCAACACCGAAATCTGGCAGGCGGCAGGAAAGTTTGTGCCGCCTCACCAGCGCGGGGTGGGTTATGTGTTTCAGGATACCCGGCTTTTTGCCCATCTCGATGTCGCAGGCAACCTGCGTTATGCCCGCAAACGCAGCGGCGCCGGCGATTATGACGCGGTGGTCAAAACCCTCGATCTGGGGCCGCTACTGGCGCGAAAAGTCACCGCGCTTTCGGGTGGCGAGCGCCAGCGGGTGGCCATTGGACGCACCTTGCTGGCCCGCCCGCGCCTGTTGCTGATGGACGAACCATTGGCCGCGCTTGACCACGCCCGCAAGGCGCAGCTTTTACCCTATATCGCCCGCCTGCCCGCAGCGTTTAACCTGCCGGTGATCTATGTGACCCACTCGATAGAGGAGGTCACCCGGTTGGCCGACCAGATGCTGGTGCTGGCGGCGGGCAAGCTGCTGGCGGCGGGCGGGGTGCGCGAAACCCTTGCGCGGCTGGATATCACCGAGGCGAGTGGCAAGTTTGAAGCCGGCGCGGTGGTGCAGGCCATGGTTACCGGACAAGACAGGCAATTTATGCTGACCACGCTCGACGTGGCGGGACAGAGCATGAGCATGCCGGGCGCAAACATCGCCACCGGCACCCGGTTGCGGTTGCGCATTCGGGCGCGCGATGTCGCGCTGGCCTTGCAGCGCCCCGAGGCGGTCAGCATTCGCAACATTCTGCACGGCAAAATTGCCGAGATCGTCGAAGAGGCGGAAACGGCCTTTGCCGAAGTGCTGGTGGATATCGGTGGCGGGCAACAGTTGCGCGCCCGGCTGACCCGGGCCTCGGTCGCCGACCTGCGACTGGCGGTTGGCCGCGATGTTTATGCGCTGGTTAAAAGCATTGCCTTTGACCGGCGCGCTTTGCCCAAGGGGTAAATTTGCGCCGATGTGGGGTTAGCGCAGATAGGTGATATAAAAATAAGCCCCAATCACCAGCGAGACCGGCCAGAACAGAATTGCCAGCCGCAGGCTCCAACGGATAAAAAACCGGATGATCCACCAGATCATGGCGCGGCCTTGGTTTGGTTGGCGATTGGGCAGGGTTCGCGGGTCATGGCGCTTGGTGCCACGGGGCTGCGCGATATGCAAATATTATTGCCACGATGGCCGATGTTTCACTTGAGGGCACGGGCGGTAAACGTCGCCCTCCCGCCCGCCGGCGCTGTGCTGCAGCGCAGCAAACCGCCGCCCGTTGGGCATGGCCTCGCCTTCGGCTCGGCGGTCTATGCTTGTGCCTTCGGCCCGGCGGTCTATGCTTGTGCCTTCGGCCCGGCGGTCTATGCTTGGCGCATTCGGCCCGGCGGTCTATGCTTGGTGGGGTTCAGCGCCGCCGGAAGGTCAGGTAA
>CAYWXQ010000016.1:12950-18303 GCA_964462475.1 uncultured Rhodobacterales bacterium
AGGTCGGTTTTCTCCCATGAAAACCCGCCATCCGCCTCGGGGGCGCGGCCAAAATGGCCATAGGCCGAGGTGCGCTGGTAAATAGGCTTGTTCAGGCCCAGATGCTCGCGAATGCCGCGCGGGGTCAGGTCCATTGCCTGAGCGACGGCTTTTTCAACCGCCTCTTCTGAAACCTCGCCGGTGCCGTGCAGGTCGGCATAGATCGACAGCGGTTTTGAGACCCCGATCGCGTAGGCGATTTGCAGCGTGCAGCGGCTGGCCATGCCCGAGGCCACAATGTTTTTGGCCAGATAACGCGCGGCATAAGCGGCCGATCGGTCAACCTTGGTCGGGTCTTTGCCCGAAAACGCCCCACCGCCATGCGGGGCCGCGCCACCATAGGTATCAACAATAATTTTGCGCCCTGTCAGGCCGGCGTCACCATCCGGCCCGCCGATCACGAACTTGCCGGTCGGGTTAACGTGCCATTCTGTTTCAGCCGAAATCCAGCCTTCGGGCACCATTTCAAGGATATATGGCGCGACAATATTGCGGATATCTTCCGAGCTTTGGTCCTCTGATACATGCTGGGTTGAAAGCACGACCGAGGCGATCCCCACCGGTTTGCCCCCCTCGTAGCGCACTGAAAGCTGCGATTTGGCGTCGGGGCCAAGCAGGGGTTCGGTGCCATTTTTGCGCACCTCGGCCAAACGCCGCAAAATGGCGTGGGCGTAATGCACGGGGGCGGGCATCAGCTCGGGGGTCTCGGTGGTGGCATAGCCAAACATAATGCCTTGGTCGCCCGCGCCTTCGTCTTTGTTGCCTGCCGCGTCAACCCCTTGGGCGATGTCGGCTGACTGCGCGTGCAGATAGCTGTTGACCTTGAGGTTGGCCCAGTGAAAGCCCTCTTGCTCGTACCCGATGTCGCGCACGCATTCACGCGCGATTTCCTCAACCCGCGCGATCACGCTGCCGGGGCCGCGGACCTCGCCGCCGATGACCACGCGGTCGGTGGTGGCAAAGGTTTCGCAGGCGACGCGGGCATAGGGGTCTTCGGTTAAAAACGCATCGAGGATGGCGTCGGATATCCGGTCGCACACCTTGTCGGGGTGGCCCTCAGATACGGATTCTGAGGTAAACAGGTAGTTTTCGCGGCTCATGAGGCTCTCCGGTGTATAAATTATCGCGCCTTTATGCGCGGTTTCAGGGCAGGTTTCAATAGGTGTTTAGCAGGGGTTAGAGCGGGCGGGGCGGCGGGCGACGGTATCGCAAAACCCCAGCCAACAGCAGCAACAGGATAAGCCCGATCACCGGCCATTGCCCTGTTTGGGCCAGTATGGTTGGCGGCAGGGGTTTTGGCAGGGCGGCATCAATAAACCCGTCTCGGCCCAGCGGAATAGAGGCGGTGATCCGGCCATAAGGGTCAACCATTGCCGAAATGCCGGTATTGGCGGCGCGGGCCAGCGGCAGGCCTTGCTCGATGGCGCGAACGCGGGCCTGGGCGAGGTGCTGATAGGGGCCGGAAACCTCACCGAACCACGCGTCGTTGGTGATTTGCACCAGCCATTCGGGGCGCGGGCCGGCCACCCCTTGCGGGAAAATCGCCTCGTAACAGATTAGCGGCAAGAACGGCGGCACACCCGCGCCACTTAGAATTTTGGGGCCGGTGCCGGCGGTTATACCACCGCCCAGCGCCTCGGCCAGCCCTTTTATGCCCCATTTGTCGGCCAAGGTTTGCAGCGGCATATATTCGCCAAAGGGCACAAGGTGGTATTTATCATAGATCGCCGCGACATCGCTGTTTTTGTCCAACAACAGCAGCGAATTATAAATATTTCCGGCCTCGCGGCGGCGCGCACCCATGATAACCGGCGCCTGCGCGGCATTGCTGATCTGGCGGCGCACTGCGGGTTGTTCGTCAGGCAGATAGGCCACCGCGACCTCGGGCCAGATCACGATATCGGGCGCGCCGGGTGCGGCGCTAAAAGCCAGTTGGCGCTCATAGAAAACCGGAATATAGGCCGGATCCCATTTTTGGCTTTGCACCGCATTGGGCTGGATAAGGCGCACGGTTTTGCCGGTTTCAACCACCGGCGTTTGCAGCCGCCACAGCCCGAAACCGGTAAGCGTGGCAATGATCAGCACCGCCCCGACCGCGCCGCGCCGGCTTAACAGCAGCCCGCCCGCCAGCACAATCAAAAACCCCAGCCCGTAAACCCCGATCACGCTGGTGGCCTGAATAAGCGGGGTTTCAACCCAGTTATAGGCCATCAATGCCCACGGAAAACCGGTAAAAATATAGCTGCGTAAAAGTTCGGCCAGCGTCCAGAAACCGGCAAAAACCAGCGCGCTTGGCCAACGGCGGGCCAGCGCAAAGCCCAAGCCCCAAAACAGCGCCATGCCGCCCGCCATCAGGATCAGCGCAAACGGGGCCATCCAGCCGTAGCGCTCGGCATCAACCAAAAACGGTTCCACGATCCAGCTAAGCGACAGGCCAAAATAACCCAGCCCCGCACCCCAGCCAACAAAAAACCCGCCCTTCCAGCAACAGGTTTGCCGCAGCAGGTAAAGCAGGCCGGGCAGCGCAATAACCGCCAGCCACGGAAAATCTATCGGGGCCTGCCCCAGCGCCAGCGCCAACCCTGCGATGATCGCCAAGCCGAAACGCGGCCATTTTGAAATGCTTTTCACCTATCTGTCCCTTTTGCCGCGTAACCTGCCTGAGCGCGATATAGGTATTGTTGCGCGCCGATGGTAGTAAACTTATCTTGAACAGGCTTTTGTTTACGCGGCCTCGGCCTTGGCAAAGCTGACCCGCAGGCGTTTTATTTTGCGCGGGTCGGCCTCGATAACCTCGAACTCGTTGCCTTGCGCGTCGCAAATTACCTCGCCCTGCACCGGCACCCGGCCTGCCAGCATGACCACAATGCCACCAAGCGTGTCGATCTCCTCGTCCAGATCGTCGGGCAGCAGGTCTACGCCGGCGGCTTGCTCGATGTCTTGCAGTTGCGCGCGGGCCTGCGCCAAATAAACCCCGGGGGATTCCTCAACCCACATATCGGCTTCTTCCTCGTCATGCTCGTCGGTGATCTCGCCGACGATTTGTTCGAGCAGGTCCTCGATGGTGACCAGCCCGTCAACCCCGCCGTATTCGTCGATTACCAGCGCCATATGAATGTGCTCGGCCTGCATTTTATGCAGCAAAACCGAGATCGGCATCGAAGGCGGCGCATAGATAAGCGGGCGCAGCAGCTTGGCCATCTCGAACTTTTTGCCGTTGCCAAACCCGTGGCGCAGCGCCATATCCTTTAGGTGGATCAGCCCCAGCGGCTCGTCAAGCGTGTCGTGGTAAACCGGCAGCCGTGTCAGGGTAGAACTGCGAAACGCCTCGACGACGTCGGCGCGGCTGGCATCAAGCGGCACCGCCACGATATCGGCCTTGGGCACGGCGATGCTATCAATCCGGCGGGTTTGCAGGGTGCGCAGGTTGATTTGCATGGCGCGGGTATAGGCCTCGGCCGCCGCTGGCGCGGGGGTATCGGGTGCATCGGCCCCGGCACCAAACAGCCGCTGCCAAAAACCTGGTTTGGGGGGGGCTAACGCCTGCGCGCGTTGCGCTGCGTTAGAAGATCCGTCTGATATGTCGCCCATGGCTCCTTTTCCGAAATTCGCGTTTATGGCCCTAATATGGGTTGTCGATACCCAGTTTTGCAAGGGCTTTGATTTCGAGCGCTTCCATTTCTTCGGCTTCGGCATCGGATATGTGGTCATACCCGAGCAGATGCAGCACCCCGTGTATCACCAAATGGGTTACATGATCGTCAACAGAAATACCTTTGTCGACGGCCTCGCGGGTGCAGGTTTCAAACGCGATAGCAATATCCCCGAGCGCGGTTTCGGGGGTGCTGCCCTGCATCGGCGGGGGTGCACTGGCGGGCCATGACAGCACATTGGTGGCCACAGGCTTGCCACGAAAATCGGCGTTGAGCGTGGCAATGCGGGTATCATCACAGCCCATGACGGCAATCTCGAAGCCCTCCGGTTTGCGGCCGGTCACCGCAAGGGCGGCAGCGGCAGCAGGGCGGGCCAGCGCTTCCAGCATGTGCCAGCGTTGGTCCTCCAGCACGACCTCGATCATGTTTGGCTGGCGCGCTCATAGGCGCGCACGATTTTGGCCACCATCGGGTGGCGGATCACGTCTTTGGCGGTAAAGCGCGTAAAGCCGATGCCCGCGACCCCGCGCAGCACCTTTTCGGCCTCTACCAGCCCCGAAACCACCCCGCGCGGCAGGTCGATCTGGCTGGTGTCGCCGTTGACCGCCATGCAAGAGCCCTCGCCGAGCCGGGTTAAAAACATCCGCATCTGCATGGCGGTGGCATTTTGCGCCTCGTCCAGAATAACAAAGGCATGCGACAGGGTACGCCCGCGCATGAAGGCCAGCGGCGCGATCTCGATCTGCTTGTCCTCGATCATTTTGGCCACTTGCCTTGCGGGCAAAAAATCGTTCAGCGCGTCGTAAAGCGGCTGCATATAGGGGTCGACCTTTTCTTTCATATCGCCGGGTAAAAACCCCAGCCGTTCACCGGCCTCGACCGCCGGGCGCGACAGAATAATTTTATCAACCCGCCCTTCCAGATAATGCGCCACCGCCACCGCCACCGCCAGATAGGTTTTACCGGTGCCCGCGGGGCCAAGCCCGAACACAAGGTCGTTTTCGTGCAGGGCGCGCACATAGCCGGCCTGCGCGGGGCTGCGCGGCTCTACGGTTTTTTTGCGGGTGCGGATGTCGAGCTGGCCGCCGGGCACGGGGGACGAGGCTGGCGCGGCGCCGTCCTCGAACATTTCGGCGGGCATGCGGATGGCCGCCGCCACATCGCCCGGCTCGATCGCTTTGTTGGCCTGAAGCCGGCCATAAAGCGCCCGCAAGCTGGCCTCGGCGTGTTGGCGGGCCTCGGCCTCGCCCTGCAGCGTAATGACATTGCCGGCGCGGTGCAGTTCGGCGCCGGTGCCGGCCTCTATCTGCACCAGATTGGCGTCAAGCTCGCCGCACAGGTCGATCATCAGGCGGTTGCTGTCAAATTCTAGGCGGGTTTGCTCGGGGGCGCTGGGGGCAGACAATAAAGGTGATTCCACTTGCAAGGGTTAGGGGGCCAGATTGGCGCAAATCACGCCAACACGCAATGCCCGAAAAATCGCCGATAACGGTGGCGCCACCGGTGGCGGGCGAAACAAGCCCATCACAAACCGCCTGATTTTGGAATTTATTGTCAAAATTGATCCAAATCATGGAACTATATTATCAATTTGCTTTTTTGGCCCCATTACAAAACAGCCCAACGCAAAACAGATGCCCGAAAATACGGCACAACAACAC
>CAYWXQ010000016.1:18403-21449 GCA_964462475.1 uncultured Rhodobacterales bacterium
CAACACGGCACGCCAACACGGCACGGGGGAGACACTGGATGAACAAGGCAGCGCGTGTTGCGCCGATAGCGCGCCCGCTTACGGGCAACGAGGCCATCGCGCGCGGTGTATGGGAGGCGGGCGTAAAGGTCGCCGCCGCCTATCCCGGCACCCCCAGCACCGAAATAATGGAGAACCTCGCCCGCTATCCGGCCGAGGAGATACACGCGCAATGGTCCACCAACGAAAAAACCGCGCTCGATGTCGCCATCGGCGGGTCGTTTGCCGGTGTGCGGTCGTTTGCCGCCATGAAACATGTGGGGCTGAACGTGGCGGCCGATGCGTTGATGTCGTGCTCTTATATCGGCGTCAATGGCGGGCTGGTGCTGGTGGTGTGCGACGACCCCGGCATTCACAGCTCGCAAAACGAACAGGACACGCGGGTGTTTGCGGCCTTTGCGCAGGTGCCGGTGCTGGAACCGAGTGACGGGCAAGAGGCCTATGAATTTACCAAATACGCCTTTGAGCTGTCAGAAAGTTTTGACACGCCGGTGATTGTGCGCGCCACCACGCGGCTGTCGCATACCCGCAGTGTGGTCAAGGTCGGCAAACGGGCCGATGTGGCGGCGCGGGCCTTTAACGAAGACACCGCCAAAAACGTAATGATCCCGACCAACGCCCGCCAGCGCCGCCAAGCTGGCCCGGGCCCTGGCCAAGGCCCCGCTAACCAGAACCGAGCTCAACAACCCCTCGGTCGGGGTGATAACCGCGGGCATGGCCTATGGCTATGTAAAAGAAACCCTGCCCGACGCCAGCGTGCTGAAACTGGCCGCCAGCTATCCGGTCTCTGAAACCCTGCTGAAAGATTTTTGCGCCCGCGTTGACCGCGTGATCGTGGTTGAAGAACTGGAGCCGGTGATCGAAAACGCCCTAAAGGTTCTGGGGCTACAGGCCGAGGGTAAATCACTGTTTCCGCGCACCGGCGAGTTTTCGCCCGAAATTGTGCGTGCCGGCTTTGCCAAGGCGGGTTTACTAAAAGCCCGCCCCCGCAAAAACAGCTTTGATTTCGCCCCGATGCTGCGCCCGCCGGTGCTGTGCGCGGGCTGCCCGCATACCAGTTGTTTTATGGCCCTGCGCGCGCTTGACAGCCGGGTGGCGGGGGATATCGGCTGTTATACGCTCTCGGTGGTCGAGCCGCTTAAATCAATGGATACCTGTGTGTCGATGGGCTCGAGCATTGCCAATGCGGTCGGCATGGCGATGGCGGGCACCAAAGAAAAGCCGATTATCGCCACCATTGGCGACAGCACGTTTTTGCACTCGGGCATTCCGCCGTTGATCGACGCGGTCTATAACAAGGCCGATATCACGGTGTTTTTGCTCGACAACCACATCACCGCCATGACCGGCGGCCAGGACCACCCCGGCACCGGCAAAACCCTGCGCGGCACCCCCACAGCGCGGGTCGATTTTACCGATCTGGTTAAAGCGCTGGGGGTGGGCTGGGTGCGCACGGTTGACAGTTACGACATGGCGGGCATGTATCAATCCCTGCGCGAAGCGGTTGAATATAAGAGCGTTTCGGTGGTGATATCCGACCGCCCCTGCGTGCTTGATCCGGTCAGGATAAAGGGGCAGTCACTGGCGGTCGATCAGCAAAAATGCGTTGCCTGTCAAAGCTGCATGAACCTTGGCTGCCCGGCATTGACATGGGCCGATGGTTGGTTTGAGGGCCGCCACAAGGTCAAAATAGACCCCGAGGCCTGTATCGGCTGCACACTTTGCGCGCAGATCTGTCCGACCGACAGCATCGCGCCACTGGCGCCATAGGGGGGAAACATGGGCAACAATACGCGGCCAACCAATGTGCTGATCGTCGGGGTTGGCGGCCAGGGGGTGATCATGGTTTCAAAGGTTCTGGCCCAGCTTTGCCAGAACCACGGTTACGAGGTCAAGCAATCAGAGGTCCACGGCATATTGACGCCCGACGAGGCCTATGACAGAAAAACAGAACCAACGAGTTTGGCAGCCTAACCATGAAAACAGATTCATCTTATTTATGCTGCTAGCTGGTCAAAATACTGGGACCACCTCTGACCGCCACCAGCGGCCCGGGGTTTTCGCTGAAGCAGGAGAATTTGGGCTATGCCTGCGGTGCCGAAATCCCTTGTGTCGTGGTCAACGTGATGCGTGGCGGGCCCAGCACCGGCATGCCAACCCGCCCGGCACAGGGCGACATCATGCAAGCCCGTTGGGGCACCCACGGCGACCATGCGATCATCGTGCTGGCTCCGGCCTCGGTCGCCGAGGCCTATCGCGAGACCATCCGCGCCTTTAACCTGTCCGAAGCCTTGCGGGTGCCGGTGATTGTGCTGCTGGACGAGGTGATCGGGCATTTGGTTGAAACCGTTGATCTGGCCGCGCTTGCGCCTGATACGCTGGTCACCCGCACATGGGCCACCGGCCCCGAACAGGGTTTTGAGCCCTATGCGGTAACCGGCAATATGGTGCCGCCATTCGCCCGCCCGGGCGATGGTTACCGCGCCCACACCACCGGCCTGACCCATGCGCCAAGCGGGTTTCCGACCCAGAACCCCGCGCTGGCCGCCGCCGCGCTGGGCCGCACCACCGACAAGCTGGTGCTGCACCGCGAAACTATTGAATCATGGCAGGCGGTTGATTGCGACGACGCCGATATTGTTATCGTCACCATCGGCATCACCGCCCGCGCGGCACGTCAGGCCGTGGCCGATTTGCGCGCCACCGGCATAAAGGCGGGGCTGTTTCGGCCCGTCACCCTGTGGCCCTTCCCCGAAGCGGCGCTAAAAGCCGCGTGCAGGGGCGCAAAAGCCGTGCTGGTGCCGGAAATGAACCAGGGCCAACTGGTGCTGGAGGTCGAACGCCTGCTGGCGCGCGATCTGCCGGTTGTGGCGCTCAACCGCTTTGACGGCGCGGTGATATCACCCGCCGAGATCAGCGCAATCGTCACCACAGAAATAGCCGGAGCGCTGGCACAATGAACACAATGAACACGGTGGACACGGTGGACACGGTGGCCGAAACCCCG
>CAYWXQ010000017.1:0-17647 GCA_964462475.1 uncultured Rhodobacterales bacterium
GGGTTTTTCTTTGCCTGATTGCCGGCCAAGTTGCCGGCACCTGTAAAAAAGGGGGGCCGCAGCCCCCCTATAATATATCAATCTTGGGGCTTTGCGCCCTACCCCAACAGGTTGGGCACGATGGTCACGATCACCGGGAATAACCATAACACCGCCAGTGCCCCCACCTGGATCAGCACAAACGGCACCACACCGCGATAAATATGGCCGGTGGTCACCGATGGCGGCGCCACCCCGCGCAGATAGAACAGCGCAAAGCCGAAGGGCGGGGTCAAAAAGCTGGTTTGCAGGTTGATCGCGATCATGATCGTTACCCATTTGGGGTCAAACGACCCCCCGTAAATCACCGGCCCGACGATCGGGATCACGATATAGATGATCTCGAGAAAGTCGAGCACGAAGCCGAGCACGAACAGCACCACCATCACAATCAGGAACACCTTCCACTCCTGGTCAAAAGACTTCAGGAAATCCTGAATATAGTCCTCGCCGCCAAAAGAGATAATCACCAGATTGAGCATCTGCGAGCCGATCAGGATGGCAAACACCATCGAGGTCACCTTGGCGGTTTCACGCACCACCGGCGACAAGACCGAGGTTCGCAGCAAGGTGAAACAGGCGTAAAGCAGCCCCCCCATTGCTACAAAATAGGCCGATTGTGCAACCACGATGGCGACCCAGTTTTGCCAGCCGACATTCGCAACCCCGGTGCGCAGGTCAAAGTTGACCCCGACCAGCAGCATGATTACCAGCGCAAAGCTAGAGCGGATAATCCACTTGCCCGAGGTTTTCTCGTCTTGCAGCTTGCGATAGGCGGCCAGCAAAATCGCCCCTGCCGCGCCAAGCGCCGCTGCCGGCGTCGGGTTGGTGATGCCGCCAAGAATAGAGCCAAGCACCGCAATGATCAACACCAGCGGCGGAAAGACCACCCGCAGGATATCGTTTTGCCCCAACCTGGGCCCGGCCTTTTTAAGGCCATAACCAATTAGCAAGAACGGCACCGCAAGCCGCAACCACGCCCCCCCCGGTCCGTTGGCCGGGGTGATAAAGAACACGTCGACCAATATCGCCGACAAGACACCAAGCCCGCCAACAATCAGCGGCAGCTTGCTTTCGCGCGGGGCAACACCAAAGGTGGTGGTGAAAACCAGCGCGACCAGCGTCAGGATTATCAGCAAACCGGTGCCCAGTGCGGGGGCGTTTGCAATTTTATCCAACACCAGCTGGGCAACCTGCTCGGGGGTGCGCTCACGCGAAACATTGCCGTTCGCGGCTTTATCGGCGTCAAGCTGGGCGCGCAGGGCAACCGAAGCATCCCATTTTTCCTGACCGTGTTTTTCGATCATGGCAACCTGGCACTGCTCGGAAACATTGGTGCGCAGCTCGGGCTGAACGCCGATATCGGCGGTCGAGGAAACAAAAATCGACTGGTCGCCTGAAAAACCGACGCTGTTCATGCCGATGGCGGTGCCAACAACAAACAGCGGGGCAAACAAAAACCAGATCAGGCTATGACGCTTGCCCGCACCGTGGCCAGAACCGGCGAGCGCCGCAATAGGTGGCGCGTTTTGCGGCCGGACCATGGCGTAAAGAAACGCATACAACCCGTAAAGGAACGCCAAAAAGATACCCGGCAGCAACGCCGCCTTAAACAACGTGCCCACCGATAGCACCGCGGCCTCGCCCAAATAAGTAAGCGCGTCAGAACAGCCAACCAGCTGCGCGCGCTGCTCTTGTGCGGCAGCATAAAGGTCGCCGGCCAACGTGCCCAGCAGCACGATCACGATCGAGGGCGGAATGATCTGCCCCAACGTGCCCGATGCGGCAATGACCCCGGTCGCGAGCTCGGGCGAATAGCCGTTTCGCAGCATGGTCGGCAATGAAAGCAGGCCCATGGTAACCACGGTCGCCCCGACAATACCGGTAGACGCCGCCAGAAACGCGCCAACGATAACCACCGAAACCGCCAACCCGCCGGGCAGCGGACCAAACACCCGTGCCATGGTGGTTAACAAATCTTCGGCTATTTTCGAGCGCTCGAGCGTCACGCCCATAAGCACAAACATTACCACGGCCAGCAAGGTCTCAATGCTTTGGCCGGCAAATACCCGTTCGTTCATGCGGTTCACGATAAACGAAATTTTGCGTTCCAGCGCGCGTTCCCAGCCGCCCTCGAACAACGGGCCGACGATCGTGGGCAAATCCGGGTATCTAAATAACGAAATTTTGTCGCGCGCCACCCCGTCACTGACCAAAGACAGAAACATGTCGCTGCGCTGGTCAACGGCCGCGTGCACCAAAATGCCCGAGTTATCAAGCAGCGCCAGCACCCCGAACGCCGCCGTAGCCGCGCCGCCAATGGCAAAAGCCACCGGAAACCCCGACATGATGCCAATAAATAAACTGGCAAATGTGATGATCAGGCCTAGCTCGACCCCGTCTAATCCAAATAGCATCTCACTGCCCCTTTAGTGAATGGCGGCGGCGATTTCAGCCGTCTCGTCGTTGAGTGGATCTTTGTCCAGATACTTGCCCTCGGATTCCTTACCCTCGATGAACTCCAGCAGCGAGCGGTAGAAAAACGCAATGCCCTGCAGGATCATCATGAATGCAAAGGAGATCAGCAGCACCTTGAACAAGAAATATGCGTTGAAGCCGTTGGGCGAAAACCCGATCAGCTCAATATTTTCTTTTAAATAGGGGGCCTTGCGCATCATGGCTTCAAGGCTGTTAGAGGCGCTGAACTTTGGCGTAACCAGGTTGCGCCACATAAAAAACCAGCCAAACATCCAGATCAGGAACATCGACGGCATGATGAAAAACAGCGACCCGAACATGTCGATCACCTTTTTCACCCTAAAGCCGACTTTGGCGTAAACCAGATCAACCCGCACATGGCCGCCCTGCACAAAGGTATAAGCGGCAACCAGCGCCACGATCATGGCGTTATAAAGCTTCAGCTCTTCGCCAAACCAGCTCAGGTCTTTGGTGAAGACAACGCCAAACGGCCCGATCGAAATTTCAGAGACCCGAAAGATGCGTTGCAAAAATACAATCATCACCTGTTGCAGCACCATTATCAGCCCCGCCCAGGCAAAAAACCGGCCAACCGCGTTGGAGAAGCCCTCGATAACCCGAACAATGGCCCACATGAAGGGGCGGTGGAAAACACCGATTACGGTGCAGACCAAAAACAGATCAACCACAATAAAAAGAAACTCTTTCGAGGCACCGTAGTAAATAAAACGCACCAGCGATTCCGGGTCATTTACCCAGTTCAGCCATGCCATCGGGTTGGATAGAGCCGTGAAAATGTTCACAAAACCCTGCAACAATTGGGCAACCACCCAGCTTAGCGCATCAGCCATCTGTATCTCTCGAAATTGTAGGAATACTCAAAAAATGCCCCCCGCCACAACGGGCAGAGGGCACGCGGTATCAGCTTTGGGGTCTAGCTAAGAACCCGGTCGCGCTGGGCACGATATGTGCCTTCGGACTTCTGGATCCAACCAGAAGAAGCGATCATCGACTTATTGTAGCTGGCACGGATTTCCGCAAACAACGGGTCACCCATGTAGCCGTCAAGCACTTCAGCCGAAGCCGCGCCGAACGCATCCCAGATGCTGTCGTTGAATTCGCGAATTTTAACGCCTTCAGCAACCAGGCGCTGCAGGGCGGCACCGTTGTTGTTAAGGAATTGAGCAAGCGACCACTGGTGGGTGGCGGCCGACGCGTTTTCGATGATTTTCTGCTGTGAGCTGGAAAGGCTATCATACACTTCGCGGTTGGTGGCCAACGAAAGACCTGCACCCGGTTCGTGGAAACCGGCGGTGTAATAGATCTTGGTGATTTCCTGGAAACCGGCTACCTCGTCAGGCCATGGGCCAATCCACTCGGTGCCGTCCAGCGCGCCAGAGGCAAGTGCCTGATAAACTTCTGCACCCGGAAGGTTCTGCACCGAAGCGCCCAGTATACCAAGCGCCTGACCCCCAAGGCCGGGCATACGGAATTTAAGGCCGTTGAAGTCTTCGGGCGAGTTCATTTCCTTGCGGAACCAGCCACCAGCCTGCGCCCCGGTGTTACCCGCGAGGAAGGACTTGAGGTTGAAGATTTCGCCGAGCTGGTCGTGGAATTTGGCACCATCGCCCTGCAGATACCAGTTTTGCAGTTCTTGCGCGGTCATGCCGAAGGGCACAGACGTAAAGAATGCATAGCCCGGGTGCTGGCCGAGGAAATAATAGTCGGCGGCGTGATACATATCGGCCTGACCGGATGAAACCGCGTCAAACACCTCAAACGCGCCAACAAGCTCGCCCGCAGCGCGGATCTCGACGTTCAGCGTGCCGTCAGACATAGCGGTGATTTGGTCTGCAACGTGTTGCGCGGCATCAAACACACCCGCAAGGCCGCGGCCCCATGATGTAACCATCGTCAGCGTGCGGTTGCCCTGCGCATAGGCCGGTGCCGCCAGAGTGCTGGCCGCAGCTGCGGTGCCCCCAAGTGCTGCTTTGGTAAGAAAAGAACGACGATCCATAGATAACCTCCCAGTAAGTGGTGCGCATTAGGGCACCAGATCGAAAACAGTATGGGTAAACTAGCCTGACATACTGATTTTGCCAACAGAAAAATTTTGGTATACCGACGTAACGCTTGCCGCAAAACAACCTTGCATTGTGTTGTTCGCATTTTTAACACGCTTTCATCGTTTTTTGGAAAAATGCCGTAGTGTAAAAGTTCACAAACAGCCAGTTTTGCGAAACATTACGCGCAACAATCTGTATTTTGCGTAATATAATTTTTTATTGCCGATTGACGTTTTTACCCTGTCACGGTAAAAAACCCCATGACCAACGTAGCTGACATTCTAGTCGTGGTGCTTGAAAAGGCGCAAACCGTGTAAAAACCTGGTTTTTATTCGATTTAGCGCTTGCCTCCAACCCAATTGGAGGCTTTTTTTTTGCCACACAGAATCAACAGGGCCACAGGCCCGAAAACATCAACAGGGCCGCCGGCCCGAAACACGGAGTAAACAATATGTGTGCCGAGATGACCGGAGCCAGAATAGTCGTAGAAGCGCTGAAAGAACAGGGCGTGGATACCGTGTTTGGATACCCCGGCGGCGCGGTGCTACCGATTTATGACGAGCTTTTCCAGCAAAACGACATTCGCCACATTCTGGTGCGCCACGAACAGGGTGCCACCCACGCCGCCGAGGGTTACGCGCGCTCGACCGGCAAGCCCGGGGTGGTGCTGGTAACATCTGGCCCCGGGGCGACAAATGCGGTTACCGGCATGACAGATGCGCTGATGGACAGCATCCCGATGATCGTTCTAACCGGTCAGGTGCCGACTTTTATGATCGGCAATGACGCCTTTCAAGAGGCCGACACCGTTGGCATCACCCGCCCCTGCTCAAAGCATAACTGGCTGGTAAAAGACACGGCGGAACTGGCAGAAACCATTCATCAGGCCTTTCATATCGCCACCTCTGGCCGCCCCGGGCCGGTGTTGGTCGATATTCCAAAAGATGTGCAATTTGCCTCTGCCCCCTATAAAACCCGCGCCAAAGCCCCGACCGGCCACTATAACCCGCAGGTCAAGGGCGACCTTGCGGCCATTACCCGCGCGGTTGAAGCGTTTGAGCAATCCGAGCGCCCGGTTATTTATTCCGGCGGCGGGGTTATCAATTCGGGCGTCGGCGCCAGCCAGCTGTTGCGCGAACTTGTGGCGGGCAGCAATGCGCCGATCACCAGCACCCTTATGGGGCTGGGGGCATACCCGGCTTCGGGCGATAACTGGCTGGGGATGCTGGGCATGCACGGCACTGTAGAGGCCAATTTGGCGATGCATGATTGCGATTTCATGCTGTGCGTTGGCGCGCGCTTTGATGACCGTATTACCGGTCGCACCGATGCGTTTTCACCCGGTAGTTTCAAGGTCCATATGGATATCGACCCGTCATCCATCAACAAAATCATCCATGTAGACGAGCCTATTATTGGCGATATCGGCCATATTCTGGAAGACTTTTTAAAGGTCTGGAAGGCCCGCGGCCGTAAAACCAAATCGGTGGCGATCAAAAAATGGTGGGCGCAGATCAATGAATGGCAAGCCACTAAATGCCTTGAATATCGCAATTCAGACGCGCTGATCAAACCGCAATACGCCTTGCAACGCCTTGAAGCCCTGACCAAAAACATGGACCGCTATATCACCACCGAGGTTGGCCAGCACCAGATGTGGGCGGCGCAGTATCTGGGTTTTGATGATCCGCACCGGTTTATGACCTCGGGCGGGCTGGGCACCATGGGGTACGGGTTGCCCGCCAGCATCGGCGTGCAGGTCGCCCACCCCGATGCGCTGGTGGTTAATGTTGCCGGCGATGCCTCGTTTTTGATGAACATGCAAGAAATGGGCACGGCGGCGCAGTTTAATCTGCCGGTCAAACAGTTTATTTTGAACAACGAGCGCCTTGGCATGGTGCGCCAGTGGCAACAGCTTTTGCACGGCGAGCGCTATTCGCATTCGTGGTCCGAAAGCCTGCCCGATTTTGTAAAACTGGCCGAGGCTTTTGGCGCCAAGGGCATTCTGGTCAGCGACCCCGCCGATCTGGACGCGGCAATCAAGGAGATGCTGGCCCATGACGGGCCGGTCATTCTGGATTGTCTGGTCGAAAAGCACGAAAACTGCTTTCCGATGATCCCCTCGGGCAAGGCCCATAACGAGATGATCTTGTGTGACGCCGAAACCGCCGACGCCATTGATGCCACGGGCAAATCCCGGGTCTAGGCCATGAAACCGCTGCTCTATTTCAGCTACGGGATGACCAAGACCGGCTCGACGCTGGCGTTCCAGCTGGTGCGCTCGGCGCTCGATCTGTGCGGCTATCCGCAAGACCGGCTGGGGCTAGACGTGGTTGACCGCAGCCTGCGGCGCAATTTCGTTAACCACATCAGTGAGCGTCAGTTAACAGAGTTAAAGCAAGAGGCGAAGAAACGCGGCCATATTATTGTTTTAAAAACCCATATGCGCCCCGACCCAGGGGTGGTAAAGATGATCCAGTCGGGCGAGGCCATCGCCCACGCCGGCTATCGCGACCCCCGCGATATGATGCTTTCGATGCTTGACCACGCCGCCAAATCGCGTGCCGAGGGTGAAAGCAATTTTGCCGAACTGATCAGCACAAAGCAGGTTCTGGTCAACATCCGCCACCAGTTTGATTCACTCACCGCATGGTTGCGCCTGCCCGGCACCATGCCGCTTTGCTACGACGATGTGGCGTTTGATACCGAAACCACCGCCAAACGCCTGCTTTCGCGGCTTGGCCTTGGGTTTGATGCCGCCCTGTTGGCGGATATTGTGCAAAACCAGCGCTTCACCCAAAAGAACAAAGGCAAAAGCGGGCGTTACCGCACCGAGATGGCCCCCGAAACCGCCGCCGAAATCGGCGCCGAGTTCGCGCCCTTTCTTGAGCGTTTTATCACCCGCCGCGCCGCGCTGCCCAGTGACGGCAGCGTGTTGCTGCCACCGCCGCTTCAGCTGCGCACCAGCGCCAGCGGTTAGCTGGACAACCCCGCTAAAATCCGCCATATTCGCCCCGACAAAAAGGAACCCGCCATGACCCTTCACCTTAAAAAAGGCAGCAGCCGCAAAAGCGCCTATGACCTTAAAAACCCGCTGGACGAGCGCGAAGAAACCCACACCCTCGCGGTGCTGGTTGATAACGAGGCCGGGGTTTTGGCGCGGGTCATCGGGCTGTTTTCGGGGCGGGGCTATAATATAGACAGCCTGACCGTGGCCGAAACCGACAGCGCCGGCCACCGCTCGCGCATTACCATCGTCACCACCGGCACCCCGGCGGTGATCGAGCAAATCAAGGCGCAACTGGGGCTGATTATTCCGGTTTACAAGGTCAATGACCTGACGGTCGACGGGCCATCCGTTGAGCGCGAAATGGCGTTGCTAAAGGTGGCCGGCACAGGCGAAAAACGGGTCGAAGCGATGCGGCTGGCCGATATTTTTCGCGCCAACGTGGTGGATACCACGCTGGAAAGTTTTGTATTTGAAATCACCGGCACCCCGGAGAAAATAAACGCCTTTACCGACCTGATGCGCCCCCTGGGCCTAACCGATACCGCCCGCACCGGTGTGGCGGCGATGGCCCGCGGCATCGGCTGAATGGCGGGAAATTTCATTATATATTACAACGGTCGCGAGGGCAGCACCGCGATCACCAACTCGCTGAGCGGGCAACAGGGTATTACGGTGCCGCTGATGGAGGACCTTGACGGCTATGCCTATCTGCCCGCGCACAGGGCGCGCGATATTCCAGCAGTGCTGGACGCGATATTCAAAACCGGCCGCTACAACGACGTCAAGCTCAAGCCCAGACAGCTGCAAATTTCGGATACCGCCGATTCGCCGCAATCCATCGGTTTCAAGTGGCGGATATTCGGCGATATGCAGAAAATATCGTCGGTGTTGCTGGCGCATGATGTCACGGTTTTTTGCCTGTTCCGGCGCAATTTTCTTGATCTTGTCTGCTCGTCATATGTGCATATTTATGGCAATAAAATCCAGCCGGATATCGAGGTCGAGGCGCATCCGCAATTTACTATGCAGCACCTGAACGAGGGCGAGCTGCAAGCCTTCAGTGCCGCCATCAGCACGCAAAAATTCAACCTGGTTTCGCGCTGGTTTATAGCAATTGCGCATCGACAAATCGGCATTCGCCGCCGCCAAGAGGCTACCCTGCGGGCGCTTTCAAAGGCCGGCGTAAAGATAAAAACCATTCTCTACGAAGATTTTGATGCCGCCCCCGAACCGTTCATCAAAAACTTCATGGCCGAGCTCGGGTTTGGTGCCGACACGCCGTTCAACCCGCATTGCGATTTTGTCAAAGTGCACACGCGGCCACTGACCGCGCGCATTCGCAAGCTCGACACTATTACCCATGGCCTGCGCGGCCTGCCCTATCGCTATTATGAAAACCGCCATAACCGCGCACTGGCGCGAATTAAAGCGATGGAACGCCCATAAAAACCGCACGAAAAAACAAGGGTATGTTGCCCACTTGACGTTCGTAAATCCGCTCATCATCGAGGGTTCGCCATAATACCTTGATATCCCGCGAGGTTTGAATTTGCTATTTTTCCCCGCATGCAAAAATCTTGGGGCTGACCCGGCATAATTTGTATGGGCTCAGAAATAATGTTTGTAATGATTCGTGGCGCCCGGCGTCTACTAAAGGCAGCAAAAAAGCAAAAATATAGCCGCACCCACACGCGGTTTTCCGGTAATAATACCGGCGGCAAAGGGGGCACAATGCCCGAAAAAAGTGATATCACGATCGTGGGCGCAGGCCCGTCCGGTCTGGCCTGTGCGATCGTTCTGGCGCGCGCAGGCCGGCGGGTGACGGTGCGCGAATGGCATGCCAAAGTCGGGCATCGCTTTAAGGGCGATTTTCAGGGGTTGGAAAACTGGTCTCGCAACCAGGATGTGCTGGAGGAGCTTGCCAGTGCCGGTATTGACGCCGATTTCGAGAAACATGCAATTACCGCCGGCACTGTGTTTGACCCGTCTGGAACCCCGCACCAAGTGCAGGGCAAACGCCCGTTATTCTATCTGCTGCGGCGCGGCCCGTCCGCAGGCACGCTGGAGCGCGCACTGCTTGGTCAGGCGCTGGCCGCCGGCGCCGAGGTGCGGTTCAACGACCGGGTGCGCAAATTTAACGGCGTCGGGGTTTTGGCCGGCGGCCCGCGCCAAGTCGGCGTTATTGCTGCGGGGCATCTGTTTGAAACCGATATGGAAAACGGTTGCTGGCTGGCGCTTGGCCATGGCGTTGCGCCCGGCGGGTATGCCTATCTTTTGGTGCAGGGCGGGCGCGGCACGGTTGCCAGCTGCATGTTTACCGGCTTTCGCGAGCAGGCAAAACACGTCGCGGCGGCTGTATCGTTTTTTCGCGAAAATGCCGGGCTTGAAATGCGCAATCCGCGCGCCTTTGGTGGCTATGGCAACACGCGTCTGCCCGCTACCGCCATGCAGGGTGGACATCCGGTTATTGGCGAACAGGCGGGGTTTCAAGACGCGCTGGCTGGCTTTGGCATACGCTATGCGATCCGCTCGGGTGTGCTGGCGGCAGAAAGTATTCTTGACGGCAGCAATTACACCGCCCGCTGGCAGGCCGAGCTTGCCCCGGGGCTAAAAGCGGGGGTGGTCAACCGGCTGGTGTTCAATCTGGGCGGCGAGCCGGGGATGAAACTGGCGCTCGGGCGGCTGGCGCAGGCCGATGCTGGCGGGCTGTTGAAACGCGCCTATGGGCCGTCGCCGTTAAAACGGCTCTTGCTACCGCTGGCGCGATGGCGGTATCGTAGGCTGCTGACCGACCCGGGCTGCGACCATACGGATTGTGATTGCGTCTGGTGCCAGCACTGTGCCCCCGCAGCGCGTGGTATTGCCGAGCAGACCCCATAAACCGCCCCACCAAAAAAAACCGCCCCACCAAAAAAAGCCGAGAAAAAATGCACGTCAAGAATATTATCCGCAGCAAGCCAGGGTTCAAACCCGGCGCGTTACAGCTATGGAGGCGAACATACATCTGGCCCGTCGTTCATGTTTCGTCGCTCCCTAAAATCCCCCGCGCGAGCGCATTTGCGCTTTGGGCAAGGCCGCAATTCGCTGCCAGCCACGGCCGCAAGCCGCGCGGCCCGGTTTGGCAGGGCAAAATGGCCCCGACAAGATGATCGCAACTGGCAAAATCATCCTTGTGATGTTCCTTTGGGCAATTTGTTTTCCGCTTATAACGGCCGGTTTTGTCTATGCGCCGCATCTAACCTTTGCCGCGTTGCGCGCCTTTCTGGCCGGAGCGGCACTGATCGTTACGGGCCTGGCGCTGGGCCGCCCATGGCCGCGCGGTCGCTATGTGTGGACCATGTTGGCATTCGTCGGCCTTGGGGCCACCAGCCTTGGCTATCTTGGTATGTTCATGGCCGCCGAATACGTCATGCCCGGGATCGCGACCGTCCTCACCAATACCCAACCGCTGCTGGCGGCCATTCTTGCGGGTATGTTTTTAAACGAAAGACTCGGGCGCGTGGGCTGGATCGGCATGGGCCTCGGCCTTGGCGGCATTGTTCTGATCGCGCTGCCGCAAATGTTGGCGGCGTCGACCGGAAACTTTGCGCTGGGGTTGGGCTATATCTTGCTGGCGGCGCTGGGCATCACGATCAGCAATGTGCTGATCAGGGCCATTGCCAGCAAGGCCGACCCGGTTATGGCCATGGGGGTGCAACTGCTGATCGGCGGCGTGCCGCTATTGGCCGGGGCGTTGTTGTTCGAGAATCCAGCAAGCGTTGACTGGTCGGCGAACTTCCTGTTTATCCTGATCGGGCTTAGCCTGTTCGGGTCTTCGCTGGCCTATTGGATGTGGAGCGACGTTTTGCGCACAACCGAGCTGAACCGCGCCAATGCATTCAGTTTTCTGGTGCCGGCTTTTGGACTGGCCATGGGCGCACTATTCTTTGGTGAGCGTATCGGTTTGCTCGAATTCGCAGGTATCGGCCTGACGGTGGTGGGCATTTTCGTGGCAAACCGCCGTAAACCCTCGGACAACCAGCCCACCCGCAATTTAAGGCTGAAAACCAACACCGAACGATAAGCTTCAAGTCCGGCAATCTGTTCGTGATCGGGCTGAACAGAACCGGCGTTGGCGGGTCGTTACCGCCGCTGTATGCGTTTGCCGGTTAACACGATCGTTACACGGTTACCGCACACCGGACATTGATAACATCGGCAAAAACGTTCCGGTTACCTAAGGCGTAGTTCTTGCACACCCCCGGATTCGTGCGCCGGAATGGGGTATGTGGCCGAAAGGCATGAGCAATCCTCGAACCCGTCGCTACAACACGGGCCGCAATGGTCCAGAAGTTTGTCGCGCAAGGCGGCCCGCGCGCGAAAAAGCCTTACCGCCAAGGTTCTGGTTGTTAAATCCAGATCGGTGGCCACAGATTTTCGATCCTCGTCGTGGATGTCGATTCGGTGAATTATGTTTGCGTCTACCGGTCGCAATTGTGGTATCAAACCGCGCACGCAGGCACAAATTCGGGCAAACGACGCGGCCGAATCGACAAAAATTTCAACGGCTTGTGGTTCTAACGCGTAAGATGCCCCCAGCCGCTCTTGGCGCCCGGATTTTCGGTGAAAGTCATTCAGGGTTGAACGCAAAACCGTGTAAAGCCACGAATCCATTCGCTCTATCTGGCGCAGATGATCCTTTCGGGCAAGCACCCTGACCGAGAACTCCTGCAGCACGTCTTCAGCATTTGCACGTTCGCCAAGCCGTTTCAGCAGAAACCCGCGAAACGCCTCCTGCCCATCCAGCAGCGCCTGTTCCAGCACGCCTTCCGGCACGCCCGGTGAAGTATCTGAAATTTGATTCGGTTGCATCGCAGCCCATCCTTTCTAGCCCTCGTCTTTCTCCTCTCGTAGTCGGGAGATCGCACAAACAACCTAATGGCGTGAACATCGAGGGCGCACATTGATACAAATCAAATTTTCGTGAAAATCGGGAACCGCTGGAAAAACTTTCAAAGTTGCACAACTTTACGGCGTTTCAGGTTATCGGCATTGGCCGTGTCGACGGGACCTGCAAACCGCGATACGCCCGGCAAAAAAGACAACATTGCCACCCGGTTCATCACGTTCGCGCCCGATGGCAAGGCCCGATGGCAAGGATAGATAGATCACAATTTCGGCATCAAAAGCTGTAATCAACCGAATTGGCGCGCGTCTTTATAAGCATAGGGGGTTTAGGCCCCGCACTCACAGGAGAAATACCCATGATCACCGTGCCTTCACGGCCTTTCGGGCCGACCCGCCGCCTAAAGCAGGTCCTAAAGCGGGGCCTAAAGCAGGGATTGGCCGCCCTTCTTGTGGTCTTTTCGGGCGCAGCTTACGCGGATAGCTCGAGCGACTACGCCGTTGTTGACGACGTCGCGATCTATTTTGCTGTGCTACCCGCCGAGATGCTGCGCAGTTTTCCCCCCGGCTCTGAAGAGTCGCAGATGCATGGCGGGGTTCCTGGCGGCAGGCATGTGCACCATGTGCAGATCGCGCTGTTTGACACCCGGACCAATGCGCGCATCACCGATGCCCGCGTTGTCGCCACAGTCGCCGAGATCGGTCTGGGCGGCATTACAAAAGATCTTCAGCCTTTTCTGATTGGCGGCGCGCAAACTTATGGCGCCTACTTTGATATCTCCAATCACAATCTCTACAAAATCAGGGTGCGGGCAACGCTGCCGGTAACCGGGCGGGTCGTCGAAAATACTTTTGAATACCTGCACCATTAGTGCCCGCAAAACGGGCCTGTCGGCCTGCCAACAAAAATGGAAATGACAATGACCAAGCGTATCAAATATTTAACCGCCTCTGTGGCGATATTTTCCGGCTTGCTGGTGCTGGGCTGGGTGACACATGGCACCGGAATCGTCAAAGACGACCCCGAGCGCAACATCGTGATCCCCGATGAGCTGACCAGCGAGCTTCAGGTCAAGGCCGCCTATGACGGTGAAAAGATCTGGTTCCGCTATCGTTGGCCGGTCGATCGGCCTGCGATTTTCAACGATGTTCTGGTATATCAGGATGGTAATTGGGAAGCGCGTGGCGGCGAGGCACTTGGCCCGAACCCGGATTTTCTGACCGAAGACCGCGTCGCCATGATGATCGATGACGGGTCCGTGCCATTGTTTGGCCGCTATGGTGGTTATATCACCATCGGTCAGGGGCTGACCACATTTACCGGCACGCCGGAAACCGACGAGGAGCGCACCAAGTATCTGCCCTCGACCCGCACCGACCCCAATGATTTTGAAACGGTCAAGCCGGAAAGCGATCTTGAAATGCTGCGCAGGGCCGGTCAGTTTATCGACCTGTGGCAGTGGCGTTCGAGCCGCTCGAACCCGCTCGGGCTGGGTGATGACGGTTTTGTCGCCGAAGAACGCGGCGGCGATGCCGGCACCGGCCCGTATACCACCAACTTTGACAAGGCCACCGGCCAGCCGAAATATATGTTCAACCCTGAAGTGGCCGGTACGACCGCGCTGTCGATCGATGCGGTCATCGCCGGCGATGTCGGTTTCAATGACGCCTATTACCTGAGCGCCGAAACGGCCGTCCCGTTTGATCCGTCGCTCGAATGGAAAAACGGTGACACCCTGCCGCGCCGCTTTCTGCGTCCTGAATCGGGTTCGCGCGGTGACGTGGTTATGCCCAAGGCGGCGCGTTGGCGCAACGGGTATTGGGATGTGACCCTGGTGCGCGACATGGACACCGGCAACCCGCTGGATGACAAGATCTTCCGTGACGGCGGTAACTATGACCTGGCGTTTGCGGTATTCCGCAATTCATCCACCATGCGCTGGCACTATGTAACCTTGCCGGTTTCGCTGGGGCTCGAGCAACCAGCCCAGATGGTGGCCGAACGTATCGAGCCGGGCACCGAACCCGGCTGGACCCAGCCCTGGACCGAAATCACAACCTTTTATCCCGGTCAGGTCACCTGGGGTCGGCTGACCGACCCGCGCCAGCACCCCGGTGCTGACCGGATCGCCAAACGCGTTCCGGTGGAGTTCCGTCACAGCGAAGAACAGCTGGCCCTTTACGGCGTGCAGGTCGAATTCGCCAAGGAAATCAAACGCCAGTGGATATGGACCTTGATCGCCAGCCTTAGCCTGATCGTTGGTATCGGCATCAATATCAACCTGCTGATGCGCCGCGAGGAGAAAAGCAAATGACCCGTCTGACCGAAACGCCCACCCCTGACAAGCATACAAAAAAGGAAAATCACATGAAACGTTCGGAAATGATGCAGCGAGGCCGCCGGATTGGTCTGGTGGCAGCGGCAGTGATGCTCGCCGGAACCGGCGCGGCGCTGGCGCACAGTTCCGGCGGTGGCGTTGACGTGGTTGTCGAGGGCACGCCTTCGTTCTCGCTCAGCCCGGTCTACCACATTCTTGTCGCGCATTTTCCGGTCGCGTTGTGGGTGACGGCCTATCTGTTCATCCTGATCCGCACGTTCTCGGATTCCGAGATTGCGGTGCGGTTGCAAAGGGCGATCTGGCCGGTGGCCGCGCTGGGCACCGCCGCCGGGTTTGTAACCTATTCGCTGGGGCTTACGATCTATCCGTTATCGGCGATTACCGAGTCACCGCTGGGGCGCAACCATATCATGCTGGCAACATGGACCCTGTCTTACTGGACGGTGATGAGCATTCTCGGCTACCGCTTCCGTCGCCACCTGTTTGATGGCGGCCAACGCTGGATCACCTTTACGCTGGCAACAATCGGGGCGATCGTTATCACCATAACCGGAACGCTGGGCGGGTCGCTGACCGGCACGCCTTCGCTGGTAACCAAAAGTCTGGGCTGGATTGGCTGGAACGTTTACATGACCTTCTATTTGCCGAACTGGATGCTGGCGGTCTATTTTGCCGGGGCGGTGCTGCTGATTGCCATCGGCATTATCGGCTGGAAACGGCGCGCCTGATACACCGCCGCCGCCCGTCCCCGCAGCTGTTGCGGCGGGGCGGGCACGGGGCATCGGTATCTGCAACCGGGGGCGTTGCCGTGCCGGTGTTTTTGTATGTTGGTGTTATGCGAACAGATTGGTTGTCTTGCTCCCGTTTTGCCGCGGTTTTTGCATGTGACTGCCGATATTATGCCCACCGGATAAAAAATTGTGTAATCCCCGCCTTCCCCGGGCGTCTCTATATCAACGGGGCAATGCTGCCCCGGGCGAATGAATAGGAGACATGTTATGAAAGCCAGATTGTTGATCGCGGCCGCTGCTATCGGTGCTGCCGGGTTTGCCGGTGCTGCTTTGGCCCATGAAATGGACGTAGATGCCGACGGGCTGTATTCGCTGGCCGAGATGCGCACCGAGTATCCGGATATGAGCGCCGCCGACTACGCCGCGCTCGACACCAATCAGGATGGCGCCCTAGATGCCGACGAGCTGGCTGCCGCCTGGGCTGACGGGCGCCTCGCCGCGCTGGATGACTAAATTCAAACCGCCTGCCGGGCCGGGCTTGTGGCCGGTCCGGCAGGCACCCGAAAGAACAACCTGCCTGGAGGCACCGAGTAAATGACTACCGAACCGAAAAAAACAACACCGGAGCACGCGTCGCAAAACGCCCGCCGCAAACCGAGCCGCCGTGATGTGCTGGGTTTCGGCCTGATTGCTGCGGGGTCCGTTGGCGCGGCCGGCTATTTTTTGTGGCCGGCACTGCGGCAAACCATGCTAACCACACCGGCGGCAACGGTGCCGGTGGTGATTTCGATGAGCGGCTTTTCCCCGAATACGGTGGCCGCAAAGGTCGGCCAGCAAATCAACATTCAATTGATAAATAAAGACAATTCCCTGCACTCTGACGGCGGCGGCTGGCACCAGTTCGCGATTGACGAGCTGGCGCTCGACTTCAAGGTGGCACCGCTAACCGAAGCCGCGCTCAGCTTTGTTGTCGACAAGCCGGGCACCTATGACTTTTATTGCGGTATTTGTTGTGGCGGCAAGGCCAACCCCTATATGCACGGCCAACTGGTCGTTGAGGCCTAGCCGGTGGTTGCGCTAAGACCCGCCCTGATTGTTGTTTTGCTGGCCATGGTGGCGGCGCTTGCCATCGGCATGACCGCTGGCTGGCTGGGCACGACAGGTGGCCTGATGGACGGCGTAACCGGCATTATTTCCCGCCCGGAGATCACGCTGCCGACGATCATTGTTGCCGGTATTGTTGACGGCATCAACCCCTGTGCCTTTACGCTGCTTTTGCTGTTTATCTCGGCACTGCTGGCCACGGTTGGCAATGCCGGCCCCGATGCGGTAACGCTGGCCCGTCGCCGGATGCTGTTGAATGGCGGCGCGTTTATTTTCGCGATATTTCTGGCCTATCTGCTGCTGGGCACCGGCCTGATGGAGGTTTCCGCCGCGCTGGCGCAAAACCACCTTGGCGCTCGGATCGGGGCATTGCTGTCGATCTTGCTCGGGCTCTGGATGCTGAAAGATTATTTCCTGCCCGGTATCGGCCCCAAACTGGCCGCGCCGCGCTGGATTGGCGGGCGCATTCGCGGAATTGACGGCGCGGCCTCGATGGCAACCATGTTTGGCCTTGGCGCGCTGATCAGCCTGTGCACCGTGCCCTGTAGCGGCGCGGTTTACATCGCGATCATCAGCCTTTTGGCGCTGCAGGATAGTTTTGTGCTCAGCTATGGCTATTTGCTGATCTATAACGTGATGTTCATCCTGCCGCTTGTGGTCATTTTGCTGGCGGCTTCATCGCGCATGGGTTTAAGACGGATGGCGCGCTGGAACCTGCATCATCGCGATGGTATCAAGCTGGCGCTCGGCGGCGGGGTTGTTTTGCTCGGCCTGGTGATTCTGGCGACCGCATGAGCCATAGAACGCACAGCGACATCTTTTTAACGATGGTGCCGCTTTGCGCGAAATATCCATTTTACGGCCGCGATTGTGATGTGCGGTGCCGGGGGGCCGCCGTGTTTTCCCCGGTTCATCCTTTACCCTAAAAAGGGGTTGCAAGACTTCGGACCAGTTGTTTCTGCCATCCTCAATTCTTCGCGCATCGCTTCAAGCGCA
>CAYWXQ010000017.1:17747-21343 GCA_964462475.1 uncultured Rhodobacterales bacterium
GCGCATCGCTTCAAGCGCAGGCTTGGCCCTGAATGCGGGTGAATGGTTCTTGCGTTTCGTCATGTCGGATCGTCTTTTTCAATTGGCGATCAATCTTGACTACTGCGCCGAAATTCCGCGACCAACGCTGATATGCCGGTATCGGGCCACCATAGCCCGGCTTGACGGGGTTAAAGCCGCCGAGGTCGAGGCGCAGGTTTCTATTGTCAGGTTGCGCAATTTACTGCAGTTGAGCCTGCCAGAAAATGCGCTGCCCATCCTTGACCCCGTAACCATGAGCCAAGCGTTGCGCGACCTTGGCCTGACCGCGAGTGTGTGATTGCGGCTTGGCGGCGAGCAGATCGACTGGGTCGGAACGGTCAACCGGACCAGCGACACAATTGACCCACAGACCGGCACGTTTGGCGTTATTGTGCGTGTTGACAACGCTTATACCAGCGCGTCGCCGGGCCGCCGGCCGCCCCTGACCAAAGGTATGTTTGTCGAGGTCTCCCTGCAAGCACCGCCCCGGATCGGCCTGGTTGTGCCGCGTAGCGCCGTGCGCAACGGGCGGGTTTTGCTGGTCGATGGCGATAGCCGCCTAATATCCGCTACGTTGAGCCGATCGTCGTTATGCTGATCATTCCTCTTTCCCTCAGCGGCTCGATCTTTGGGCATATGGCCATGGGGCTGGATTTTCCATGCCGTCCATGCTGGGGTTTGTGGCCCTGGCCGGTGTGGTGGTTAACAACTCGATCCTGCTGATCGATTTCATCAAGCGCGAACATGGCACCGCGCAAACTGTTGCCGTTGCCGCAGTGCAGGCCGCCCGTATGCGGTTTCGCGCGATCTTTCTGACCTCAATCACCACCGTCGCCGGGTTGCTGCCGATCCTGACCTAAACCAGCCTTCAGGCGCAAATCCTGATCCCGCTGGTGGCCTCGCCGGTGTTTGGCCTAATTGCCGCCGGGTTCGTTGTGCTTTTTGCACTGCCCGCGATCTATGCAATTTTGGATGACTTCGGGCTCAGCACGCTGGCGAAAGAGCGGCGCGCGACCCGACGAGGCAAAAACGTGGTCACATAAAGGCGTTATATACTCGGAGTCTCGTAAAATCCGAATAAAGTGTTGGCGTTCAGATGCAAATGGATCCAGCTTTGGCCATAATCCAGCGTAATTTTCTTTCCTCCAAAAAAACGGCGCGCCCTTTAGTGCCGCCAGCGCCACTTTGGCCTAAAATGCAGGGCGGTGATTGGTCTCGGTCGTTTCGTCATGGTCTTGTCCTCTTTGTCTTGTCCTCTTTCCGGCAATATCGCCGATTCCGAGCAGAATATCCACTTATCACAACCGTTCAGCTTTCCCGCCCCGCTTCACCCGCGTCGATCATCGCTTCCAGCCGCGCAACACTGGTTTCAAGGCTGGCGGCAATGCTGCCATCGGCGGCAAACAGGTCTTCAGGCGCGGGTCGGGTGTTGAGCTCAAGCGTCAGCGCCGCCAGTTTGGCCTCGCTTTCGCGCAAACGGCTTTCCAGCGTTGCCAGCCGGGTTTCGCTTAGCTGGCAGGTGGTTTCCATTTCTTTGGTGCGGTCGGCCAGCATCAGCCCCGCCATCAGCAGCATCCGCGATTCCGGCACCCGCCCTATGGCCTCCTCTAGGCGCGCGGCCTCGGTTGCCAGCATTTCTGCGGCAGCTTGCAGGCTGGGTTCTTCGCCCGCATCACAGGCCAGCGCAAAGCTGCGCCCGCCGATTTCAAGCACGATCTCAGGCATTTTCCTCGGCCTCCATTAGCGGTTTCAGATGCGCAAGCAGGGTATCGAGCTCGGCCATATCGGCCTTGCGCTTTTCTTTCAGCGCCGCCAGCTCGGCGCGCAGATCAAGAATTTCGCGCGCATCGGCCTTGCTTTGGCGCTCTAGCGCGTCAGCCGCCACCGCCAGCCGTTTGGCCAGTTCTTCCAGATCATCCATCCGCGTCTCCCTTACCCCCGAATCGCCGGTTCCCGGCATAATAGCGCGTATTTTCCGATTTGCCGCCCCTTATCGGCCATTTGTCCGCCGCAACCGCTTGACGCGCCCTTTTACGCTGCTAACAAGGCTGCATTCACAGCCAATTTGCCGGAGACCCGCGTGGAAATAGCCGATCTAAAAACCCGCCACCCTGACCATTTTGCCAAAGCCACCGCGCTGCGTATGCTGGCCGTTGACGCGGTGCAGGCCGCCAATTCGGGCCATCCGGGCATGCCGATGGGCATGGCCGATGTTGCCACTGTGCTGTTTTCAAGCCACCTGAAGTTTAGCGCGGCAGACCCCCACTGGCCTGATCGTGACCGCTTTGTGCTATCGGCCGGCCACGGCTCTATGCTGCTTTACGGGCTGCTGCACCTGACCGGCTATAAACAAATGACCATCGGGGAAATCGCCAATTTCCGCCAAAAAGGCGCGCGCACCGCCGGCCACCCCGAATATGGCCATGCCGAGGGCATTGAAACCACCACCGGCCCCTTGGGTGCCGGCCTTGCCACCGCTGTTGGCATGGCAATGGGTGAGGCCTCTATGCAGGCCCGCTACGGCAAAAAGATCGTTGACCACCACACCTATGTGATTGCCGGTGATGGCTGCCTGATGGAGGGCATCTCGCAAGAAGCCCTCGCGCTGGCGGGCAAGCAACGCCTCGGCAAGCTGATTGTGCTGTGGGATGATAACGGCATCACCATTGACGGCGCGGTTTCGCTTTCAGACACCACCGACCAGCTTAGCCGTTTCGAGGCCTCGGGCTGGAGCGTGTTTTCCTGCGATGGCCACGACCCTGCCGCAATTGATCGCGCCATTGCACAGGCAAAACAATCCCCCCTGCCCTCGTTGATTGATTGCAAAACCCATATCGGCTTTGGCTCGCCAGGCAAGCAAGACAGCTCTGCCGCCCACGGCGCGCCAATGGGGGTTGATGAAATCAAGAAAATCCGTGCGGCGTTCGACTGGCCATACCCCGCCTTTGAAATCCCTTCTGACGTGCTGGCAGATTGGCGCAGCGTTGGCGCGCGCGGCCAGACAGAGCTGACCGCATGGGCAACCCGCAAGGCCGCGCTATCGACCGCCAAACAAGCCGAGTTCGACCGGATTATCGCTGGCGACGCCCCCAAACGCCTGTCCGCCGCGATCAAGGCGCTCAAAAAGCAAATCTCGGCCGAGGCGCCCAAAATGGCGACCCGCAAATCAAGCGAAACCGTGCTGAAGGTCATCAACAAAATCATGCCCGAAACCATCGGCGGTTCGGCTGATCTGACCGGCTCAAACAACACCCTGACCGAGGGCATGGGCTTTTTTGACGAAACAAACCGCAAGGGCCGCTATATAAATTACGGCATCCGCGAGCACGGCATGGCAGCGGCGATGAACGGCCTAGCGCTGCACGGCGGCTGCGCCCCTTATGGTGGCACGTTTATGGTGTTTTCAGATTATATGCGCGGCGCGATGCGGCTATCCTCTTTGATGGGTCTGCGCGTGCCCTATGTGCTGACCCATGACAGCATCGGCCTTGGCGAAGACGGCCCGACCCACCAACCGGTTGAGCACCTTGCGATGATGCGCGCCACGCCAAACCTTAATGTTTTTCGCCCCGCCG
>CAYWXQ010000018.1:0-21265 GCA_964462475.1 uncultured Rhodobacterales bacterium
TTCCCCCACCCCGCCCGCCTATTTGTTGCATATCCGCACCCAGGGTGCCCCCCTGATCACCCACCAACTCCCGCTAGACACCCCGCCAGGCCCATTCCCGTTCACTCCCGCTCCCGCGTTTATCCCCACCCCCCCGTTTGTCAAAACTCCGTAGGGCGGGCTTCAGCCTGTCACCCCGCCAATACCCCCCCGGATCACCACCGCCACCCCTAGCAAAATAAATGCCGCCATGGTCCAGTTAAATGCCCGCAAGCGCGCAGGGGTATGCAGCCAGCGCGCCAGAAACATGCCAAACCACGCCCAGCCGGTGGCCGAGCTTGCCCCGCCCAGCATCGACACAACCGCCATGATCGCCGCGGTTAAAACCGGCGCTTCGGGGCTTAAGAACTGCGCCGAAATGCTGATGCTCATGATCCAGGCTTTCGGGTTTACCCACTGAAACGCCGCCGCCTGAACAAAGGTAAACGGCTTGGTTGCTGTTCCCGCCGTGCCGGGCCTTTTGGCGGTGGCGATCTTCCACGCCACCCATACCAGCAGCGCCGCGCCGCCCCAGCGCAGCGCCTGATGCAGCGGCGGATAGCGGTTAAATACCTCTCCCAACCCCAGCGCAATGGTAAAGATCATCAGGCCAAAACCAATGAAAACGCCAAAAATATGCGGCAGCGTGGCGCGCAAACCATAGGTCACGCCCGAGGCCGCCAGCATCATGTTATTTGGCCCCGGCGTCCAGGTGGCGGCCAAAATGATCCCGAGCAGGGCAAGCAGATTATCGGCAGACATGGGCATCCTTTAGGTCAATTTTGTTGACCCTTTCAAGCTTTTACCAGCTTGTCAAGCGCGGCGCGATCAAGGCTGAACCCTGCGTTGATCCACAACGCCTCTAGCCGTTTTAGTTCGGCCCCCAGTGCGGGGCCGGGCGGAATGCGGGCCAGCAAATCGCGGGCCTTTAGCGGAAACTCGGCCTTGGCGGCGGCCTCGATAGCGTTGATCACGCCGGTATCCGGGGCCACGCCAAGACTGGCGCTTTGCACCAACAATGCGTCTATCGCCGCAGGGGCGCCAAGCCGGTATCCGGCCTCTATCAGGCCGGGCATGGCCATGGCGCACTCTATAGCCGCCAGTGCTTTTTGTTCGGCTTTGGAAAGCCGCCAGCGGGTGGCGGGGGTTTCACCGCCAAGCGCTGCCAGCCGCCGCAACCAACGCACCGGCTGGCCGGTTTCGGCCATGATCAAGGGGGCGATAAAACGCGGGTCGGCCCCCGGCAGCACCCGCGCCAGCACCCCGGTTTGCGCCATCATCGCCAAGGCCGGTGCGGGGTCGGGCGCGGCCAGAAGTTTGCGCATTTCACTGCCTATCCGCTCGGCTGAAAGTGTTTCAAGCCCGTCAAGATGGGCGGCAATGGCGGCGATGGCCTCAATATCCGGCCCTTGCATCGGGTCGCAATAGAGCGCGTAAAACCTGAAATAACGCAGGCTGCGCAGGTAGTCTTCCTCAATCCGGGCAAAGGCGTTTTCGATAAAACGCAACCGGCGTGCGTTAACGTCGGGCAGCCCGCCAAGCGGGTCTATTATTGTGCCGTCGCGCGTAACGTAAAGCGCGTTTATGGTAAAATCGCGGCGCTTGGCGTCTTCGGTAATGTCGGTTGAAAATGCCACCACCGCGCGGCGGCCATCGGTGGTGACATCCTTGCGAAAGGTGGTGATCTCATAGGGGTCACCCTTGCAGACCACGGTGATCGTGCCGTGCGCGATGCCGGTTGGCACCGCTTTCAGCCCAGCCGCTTGTGCCAGTTCCACCACAGTTTCGGGGTGGGCGTCGGTGGCGATATCCACGTCTTTTACCGGCAGGCCAAACAGCTGGTTGCGCACACAGCCCCCCACCGCCAATGCGCGGTAGCCCGCATCGGCCAGCATCGCCAAAACCGGCTGCGCGGCACCTAGCCATGGCGTGTTTTCCAGCTTCATGCGGCCCCTAACCGATCTGCGAGGTTTTTGATCATCTGCGCGCTTGCCCCCCAGATATAATGCGGCCCGTAGGGAATGGCCAGATAGGCGCGCGGTGTGCCCTGCCACAGCCGCTGGTGCAGGGTCATGTTGCGTGCGTCCATTAAAAACGCCAGCGGCACGGTGAAAACCTCCTCAACCTCGCTCGGGTCGGGGCGGGGGGTAAAGCGGCCGGTAACCAGCCCGACCTGCGGGCTGATCTCAAAGCCGGTGATGCTCTCATGCCCCTGCAATACCCCGAGCGGGGCCACCGCGCTTAGGCCGATCTCCTCGGTCGCTTCGCGTAGCGCCGCCGCCCACAGGCTGGCATCGGTTTTTTCGACCTTGCCACCGGGAAAGGCAACCTGCCCGGGGTGGTTGCGCAGATGCGCGGCGCGGCGGGTGAAAATAACCTGCAACCCGCGCGGGGTGTCTTGCAGCGCGATCAACACCGCCGCAGGCCGCAGGACGGGTGATTTGGGTCGCATATCGGGCGCGTAATCAAAATCGGACGACCCTGCAGGGGCAGGGCGGGCCAATGCGGCGCGGATGTCTTTAGCCGTAATCATCGCGCCAATGCCAGCAGGGTATCAAGGTCTAGATGCGCTTCGATGTGGTCGGCCAGTGCATCAAGCGTGGTTTCAACCCCCGTGCCATATGCCAGCGCGCTGCTGCCAGCCCCTTGCGCCTTTAGCCACGCATCGCGAAAATCATCGGCCGCAAACAGCCCGTGCAAATAGGTGCCGCTGGCGTGGCCGCTGGCACTGGTTGCACCCTCTGGCTGGCCATCAACCGTAAATACCGGTCGGGCGCGGTCGGCCCCGCTGGTGCTGCCGATATGAATTTCGTAACCGCTGACCGCCGCGCCTGAAGCGATATGGGTGGCATCCACCCGCCGCAAATGTTTGGCGGCGTGCATGTCGGTTTCCACGTCCAGATAGCCAAGGCCGGCGACAGTGCCGGCGCTGCCCTCGACCCCGTTTGGGTCGTTTATGCGTTGGCCCAGCATCTGGTAGCCACCGCAAATGCCTAGCACCTTGCTGCCGCGCCGCAAATGGGCGTGCAGGTCAACATCCCAGCCCTGCGCGCGAAAAAACGCCAGATCCTTGATGGTGGATTTGCTGCCCGGAATCAGCACCAGATCGGCATCACCGGGCAGGGGCTGGCCCGCAGGCACCATGGTGACCCGCAGGTCAGGCTCGGCCATCAGCGGGTCAAGATCATCAAAATTGGCCATGCGCGAAAGCTGCGGCACCGCGATGTGAAAAGCGCCATCACCGCCCGAGCGGATATCGAGCGCGTCTTCGGCAGGCAACCGGTGGGCGGCGTTAAACCACGGTAATGTGCCAAGGCCCTGCCAGCCGGTATGGGCGGCAATTGCTGCGAAACCGTCGTCAAACAAGGTGGGATCACCGCGGAATTTGTTAACGATAAAGCCCTTGATCCGCGCCGCATCGGCGGCTGATATCACCGCCTTGGTGCCCGCGATTTGGGCAATAACCCCGCCACGATCAATATCGCCAACCAGAATTACCGGCATATCTGCCGCCTCGGCAAAGCCCATATTGGCAATGTCGCCTTGGCGCAGGTTTATCTCGGCGGGGCTGCCCGCGCCCTCGACCACCACAATATCGGCCACGGCGCGCAGGCGGTTGAAGCTTTCAAGCACGCGGGGCATCAAGGTGGCTTTCAGCGCCCCATAGGCGCGGGCCTTGGCGGTGGTCAGGCGCTGGCCCTGCACCACCACCTGCGCGCCGGTTTCGCTTTCGGGCTTCAGCAGCACCGGGTTCATATCAACATGCGGATCCACCCCGCAGGCCATGGCTTGAAGCGCCTGCGCGCGGCCAATTTCACCGCCCGCCGCCACGGCGGCATTGTTGGACATGTTTTGCGGCTTGAACGGGCGCACCGTAAGCCCGCGCCGCACCAGCGCGCGGCAAATACCCGCCACCAGCAGTGATTTGCCGACATTGGAGCCGGTGCCCTGAATCATGATGGCGCGGGGGTTTTGCATAAGGCTGAGTGCCACAGCTTTGCGCCGGTTTCAACCCGAATGCAGCCGCACACCGGCGGGGGGCGTTTGTTTTAGCCATGCCAGATCTGCAGCATAGTCAGCCTGCATTTGCGCGATCTCGCCACTGGAAAACGGCTGATACACCCCCGAAACATTGCCGATCTTTTGCGCCGAATCCGCATCGCCCCGCGCCAAAAGCAGCCGGTAAAGCGTATTTCGGGAAGGAGAGGCATTTATTTTTTGCGTTGCCGCGCCGGTGGGGGCGACGCTTGTCTCGCCCAGAAGCGCGATCAACGCGGTCGTTTGGCCTGCCCATGCGCCGAAATCCAGCACCTCGATCTGCGCTGTCGGGAAAGCCGTGCGCAATTCCAGAACTATATGCCGCCAGCGCCGGGGCTGCGCGGCCAGCCGGGCGCGGTGCCGCGCATCGGGGGCGCCCATGCCGTCGCCGATGCAAAATACCAGTAAAGAGCGCCAATACGCCTCATACGACCGGATACAAAGCACCACCCGTTGGCAGCCGTCGCCAAACACGCCGGCCAATAGCGCCAGCCGGTTTGGCGCGCTGTCGTAAAGCGTGCCGAGCCGCGCGTTTTGCCCCATATCGCCCAGCAGGTTTTCGTCGCTGACAATCAGCTTTTGGTGGCCGAGCTGCCGTTGATAGGCCAGCCTCTGGTGTAAAATTTTGCGATTTGTGGCAATGATTTGTGCGTATTCTTGTTGCCCTTCTGCGTCGGGGCGTGCGTTGCCAAGCTTTTTATAAAGCTTGGGAAACTTGCCCCCGCGCAAGGCCGCTGGCCCCCAATAGCCAACCCCTGCCGCCGACAGCGCGGCCCGCTGCCGGTGCAGGGCCTGTTGCAGCGCGGTGCTCGCGGTGCGGTGGGCCCCGAGGTGGAGCACGATATCGGGCAGGGCTTCAGCCACTAAAAACGGGTCCCTGATCAGCCATCGGGCGTTGCAGTGCCCCAGTAATTATATCCGGCAAATTTGGGGCTGGCGATATAGCCGGTATCCAGCGTCTCTATCTTGAATCCCGCCGTTTTTACCAGCGCATCTATTGGCCGGTTCAGGTGGCACCCGCCGGAAAATTTGCCCCAGAGCGGATTTATCCGGTCTTGCCAGCGGCGCACGCTGGCATCGGGGGCTTGGCCATGCTCGCAGAATATCAGCTTGCCCGTGGGGCGCAGCACGCGGCGCATCTGGGAAAGCGCGGCGGCGACCTCGGGGATGGTGCACAACGTATAGGTGACCAGCACGGTATCGACCGAGCGGTCGTCCAGCGGAATCTCCTCACCCGGCAGATCCAGAAAGCTGACCGGCACCGCAGACTTGGCCGCGATTTTTGCCGCCTTGGCGCGCATTTCGGCGCTTGGCTCCAGCCCCCAGACCTTGCTCACCTTGGCGCTATCGTAATAGGGCAGGTTCAGCCCGCTGCCGATGCCGATCTCCAGCACCTCGCCGGTGGCTTGGGGCACTACTTTTTGCCGTTGCGCCATGATCGGACCAATGCCGCAGGCCTTGTCTATTAAAAACGGCAGGATGTTTTTATCGTAAAAGCCCATTCAGCCCTCCGGTGCCAACATGCGGATAAACATGTTGATAATCTGTTCGTGAAAGCCGTCAAATTCGGCTTTGCTGTAGGTTTCGGTGTGCTCGATCGCCCAGCGATCAATGGCCATGCCAAGGGCAAGGGCGGTCTCCAGCAGCAACGAGGTTGGCAGATCGCCGCGGATGGTGCCAATCACTTTGCCGTGCTCAATGATGCGGGTGATCAGCGCCATCGGCACATCCATCATACCGGCGCAAATGCCGTTTGGCTCGGGCAGGTTGCGGTGAAACATCCGGCCAACGGCGAATACTTCGGGCTGGCCGGCAAACAGCGTGGTGGAGCTTTGGGCTGTCATCAATATTGCGGGCCAAAAATTATCGCGGTTCAGGGATTCGGGGTTGAACGCCTGCACCAGCTTGGCAAACGGGGCCAGCGCCTGTTGCAGGATTTGCTCGAACAGCTCGGTCTTGTTGGCGAAATAATGGTAAAACGAGCTTTTGCTTATGCCCACACCGGCGATAATCCGGTTAAGCGAGGTCTGCTCGAACCCGTGCTCGGTGAACTCGCGCGTGGCGGCGGCAAACAACGCGGCGCGGCGGGCGGGTTTCATTTTGTGCGAGGGGTGGGGTTGCATGGGCTTGACAGGGCTTTGCGGGCTGATTAGGTTGACTGGACCGAGCGGTCCAAATCATCTTACCGACCCTCGCCCCTTGTTGCAAGTCAGGAGCCAGATATGCCCGTCCTTACCCGCCGACATCTGATCGCCACCAGTGCCGCGCTGCTGGTTTTGCCGCGCATGGCGCTGGCGCAAGACCCGCAGGCGATCATGCGCGCCGCCTTTGACAATTGGCGCGCCAATACCTCCCACGCGGTGATGGAGATGACCATTCAAGGCGCATCCGGCACCCGCAGTTTAACGCTGGAAAGCTGGACCAAGGGCGGCGACAACGCCTTGGTGCGTTTTACAGCCCCGGCGCGCGACGCGGGCAATGCCACCCTTAAGGCCGGGCGGCGGACCTATGTGTTTAACCCGCGGCTAAATCAGGTGATCCAGCTACCGGCTTCGGCGATGCAGCAAAGCTGGATGGGCTCTGATTTCAGCTATAACGATCTGAGCAAATCGGAAACGCTGGTGACTGATTATACCCTTACCCTGCTGCAAACCAACAACACCGGCGGGCGCAAGGTTTATGTGATCGAGGCCATTCCCAAGCGCGGCAAGCCGATTGTCTGGGGCAAGCAGGTGGTGAGCGTGCGCGAAGATTATGTGCTGCTCGACCAGAAGTTTTATGACCAGACCGGTGTGCTGGTGCGCGAAATGGTGACCAGCAAGGTGCGCAATATCGGCGGGCGGCCCTATCCGGCCGAGATCACCATGAGCAGCGTCGCCACCCCTGATCAGTGGACAAGAATTACCACCAAATCGGCCGAGTTCGATATTATCCTGCCGGATTATCTGTTTACCCGCTCCAACCTGCAAAACCCGAGGTAGACGATGCTTGTTTCCCTTGCGTGGCGCAATATCTGGCGCCAACCGGTGCGCTCGATTCTCAGCCTGGTCGGGCTGGCGTTTTCGTCGCTGTTGCTGGTGTTTATGCTGTCATTCCAGTTCGGGGTCTATGATACCATAAAAATCGGCGCGCTTGGGCTGATTGACGGCTTTGGCCAGTTTCAGCCGGTGGGGTATTATGACAACCCCGATATTTCAAAGCAGCTGCCGGGGTGGAAGGGCCTGTTGGCGGCTGACAAGATAAAAGGTGTGTCGGCCACCGCCCCGCGCGCCAGTTCTTTTGCGATATTGGCCAATGGCGATACCAGCTTTGGCGCGGCGGTAATTGGCGTTGATCCGGTGCGTGAACTGGCGGTCAGCACGCTATATTCCACCATTTCCGAGGGCCGGTATTTAACGGCGGATGATAGCGCGGCCATTGTCATGGGGGCCGGACTGGTGCGCAATCTGGGGCTGGCGCTGGGCGATAATGTAACCATGCTCGGCACCGGCAATGACGGCGCGGTGGCGGCCGATGTGCTGAAGCTGGTGGGCATATTCAGCACCGGTGTCAACGCTGTTGACCGCCAGATATCGCAAATGCCGTTGGCGCGGTTTCAAGAAACCTATAACATGGGCGACAACGTAAACGTGGTCGCGCTTCGGGGCCCCGATTTTAACGGTGTGGTTCGCGCCGCGCCCGAATTGCAGGCGCTGGCCGCCGCCGAGGGCGCGGTTTATCTGCGCTGGGATGCGCTGCAACCCGGGGTGCGCCAGGTGATCACGCTCGACCTTTCAACCGCGATGCTGATGTATGCGATCATGATCGTGGTGGTGGTGTTTATTTTGCTCAACACGCTTTACATGTCGGTGCTTGAGCGCACCCGCGAATTTGGCGGGCTAATGGCGATAGGTATGCGGCCGGCGCAAATTGGTGCCATGGTCTGGCTGGAGCTGATCTTTTTGTCGCTGCTCGGGGCGGGCATCGGCATTGCGCTTGGCGCCGGGGTTACAATTTGGGTTGAAAACATCGGCATCACGTTTCAAGGCATGGAAGAAGTGCTGAGCCAGTGGGGTATTTCGGGGCGGGTTTACCCCGATCTTAGCCTGTTTTCCGCCATTATCGGCCCGGGGATTATTGTTGGCTCGATCGTTGTTTTGGGGCTGGTGCCGTTTCGGCATATTTTAGGGCTTGAGCCTGTAACCGCGATGGGGGCGGCATAATGGAAACCTTCAAGCTGCTCGCCCCGCTGGCATGGCGCAACCTGTGGCGCAATCCGCGCCGAACGATTATTACGCTGTTTGTGGTTTCGGTCGGGCTGTGGTCGATTTTAGCGGTGGCAAGCTTTATCACCGCCTGGGCCCAAAGCTCGCGCGATGCCACCCTGCGGCTGCTGATCGCCCAAGGGCAAATCCATGCAACCGGCTATATGGACAACCCCAATATCAACACCCTTATGTCGCCGCCAGATGCCACATTGGTGGCGGCGCTTAACCGCCCTGATATCAGCAACTGGGTCACGCGGCTGGCGCTGCCGGGCGTGGTGCAATCTGAATACAAAACCCTGCCTGTCACGCTGGTCGGGGTTGATCCCGCCGCCGAGCGCCGGATTTCGTCTATCCCCGGAAAGATCACCGGCGGGCGCTATTTGACCGGGCTGAAGGACGACAGCGCCATCATTGGTATCAACCTTGCCAAGCGGCTGAAAACCGCGCTGGGGCGGCGGATTATCTTGATGGTCACCGGGCAGGATGGCACGCTGGAAGAGCGCAGCTTTGACGTGGTTGGCATTTACAACGCCGATACCGCCTTTGAGGATACCTATATTTTTACTGGCCGCGATGCGATGCAGGCGATGGTCGGTGTGGGCGATAAAATTGCCGGGATTTCCTTTGAGGTGCCCGATGAAGCCGCGCTTGACGGCGTGGTGGCCCGCCTGCGCGCCGCCGCCCCCACGCTTGACGTGCGCCAATGGCGCAAGATTTCGCTGATCATGGGGGCGATGGATGCCACCATGGGCGGGGTTAAATTTATCTGGATGGCGGTGATGATGGTGATGATCTCGATCGGGGTGATCAACACGCAGCTTATGGCGGTGTTCGAGCGCACCCACGAATTTGGCCTGCTGCGCGCGCTTGGCTTTAAGTCGCGCTATGTGCTGCTGCTGGTGATGTTTGAGTCAATTTTACTGATCGGGCTGGGCGTGCTGATCGGTATGATCGCCGGCGTGGCCACGGTATGGGCCCTGTCCAACGGCGTTGATCTTAGCGCTTTTGGCAAAGCGCTAGAGGCCTTTAAGGCCGGTGAAATCCTGTATCTAAAGGTCAACCCGCAAGATTATATCATCTTCCCGCTGGCCATTTGGGCGCTCGGGGTGGTGGTAACGTTATGGCCGGCGTACCGGGCGCAAAAGATCAGCCCTGTCGAAGCCATGCGGCAAGCAACATGAAGGAACAAGCATGAAACCTATCGTAAGCTGCAAGGGCATTTCCAAAGTGTTTGGCAAGGGCGAGCTGGCGGTGCACGCGCTGCGCGGCATTGATCTGGATATTATGGAGGGTGATTTCGCCACGCTGGCCGGCCCCTCTGGCTCGGGCAAAACCACGTTGCTTAACATGGTTGGCGCGCTTGACCACCCGACCGCGGGCACGGTCGCGATTGACGGCCAGCCCCTTGACGGCTTGAACAAATCTTCGCTGTCGGATTTGCGCCTTAACAAAATCGGCTTTGTCTTTCAGGCCTATAATCTGGTGCCGGTGCTGAGCGCGCGTGAAAACGTGGAATTCGTGCTGCGGCTGCTGCGGATAGACCCGGCCACGCGCCGCCGCCGCACCGACGAAGCGCTGGCCGAGGTCGGCCTGCAAGGCATGGAGGCCCGCCGCCCCTCGGCGCTGTCAGGCGGGCAGCAACAAAGGGTGGCGATTGCGCGGGCATTGGTGGCCCGCCCCCGCATTGTGCTGGCAGATGAACCCACCGCCAACCTTGACAGCACCACCACCAAAGAGCTGGTAGACCTGATGTATCGGCTTAATCAGGAAAGCGGCATTACCTTTTTGATCGGCACCCATGACCCGCGGGTGATGGAACACTCAAAACGACATATAGAGATGAACGATGGACAAATTGAAAGCGATACTCGCGGCTAGCCTGCTGCTGGCCACCGCCGCACTGGCGCCCCCGGCACTGGCCGAACCCCTGCGGGTGCGGCTTGATTTCGGCGGCAGTCTGGATTGGGCCGCGCCTGATAGCATAGACGCCGCGCTCGGCTTTGCCACCCGTCAAACGCTGAACGCCAAGGCCCGCCTGATGTGGCAGGCCAATACCGGCCCGTGGCGCGTAGAAATGCAAACCCTGCTTGCCTATCAGGCTGGCGATAATGTCGGCTTTTCCATCGCCATGGCGGCGCTTGCCCCCCCGCCACCGCCGCCAAGCTATTTTGGCCTGACCACCGACATTTCCACCAGCGCCAACCAGCGCCTTAGCCTGACGCTCGACCGGTTTTCTGTCAGCTATGCCAGCGGTAATGTGGTGTTCAAGCTTGGGCGACAAGCAGTTACATGGGGGTCGGGGCTGGTCTTTCACCCCTCCGACATTATCGCGCCGTTCTCGCCCGCCGCCATAGATACCGCCTATAAACCGGGGGTCGAGATGCTTTATGGCCAGTACCTGTTTGCGAACGGCAATGACATAGTGGCGGTGGTGGTGCCGCGCCGCGCCGTGGCCGGTGGCCCGCTTGACTGGGGCCAATCCACCCTTGCGCTTCGGGCCTCGCTGCTGCTTGGGGCGCTGGATGGCACGGCAATGCTGGCGCAGGATCGTGGCGACACCGTGCTAACCCTGTCGCTTGGCGGCCCGCTGGGCGGTGCCGCGTGGAATGTCGAGCTTGGCCAGTGGTTTCTGGCCGATGGCAGCAGCGCCACCAACGCGCTTGTCAATATCTCGAACAGCGGCAGTCTGGGTGCCATGAACATCACCTATTTCGCCGAATATTTTCGCAACGGTTTTGGCGTAGACACCGCCACGCCGCTAAATGCCCTGCCGCCGGCCTTGGCCAGCCGTCTCGCCACCGGCCAGGTGTTTAACGTTGGTCAGGATTTTCTGGCGCTCGGGGCGCAGCTTGGTATAAACGCGAACGCAACACTATCGCCGGTCATCATCACCAGCCTTAACGACGGCAGCGTATTTGCCAACGTGCAACTGGCCATTTCGCCAAGCGATAATCTCGATATATCCCTAAACGCAAGCAAAGGCTTTGGCCCCAACGGCACCGAGTTCGGCGGCCGCGAAACCACCACGGGATCGGGTGTTTATCTGCGCCCTCCCACCACGCTATCCCTGCGCCTATCCCGTTATTTCTAACGCCCCGGCTTCATTCTTCTACAAATACTCCGGGCTTCTACAAATACTCCGGGGTGAATTGAGCAAAGCGAAAGGGGGGCAGCGCCCCCATACACGTCAAAGCCGCTCACCCCCGCTCGCGCAACAACCGCCCCTGCTGCTTTTGCCAATCACGCTTTTTCTCGGTGGCGCGTTTATCCTGTATTTTTTTACCCTTGGCGATGCCCAGCAACAGCTTGGCGCGGCCCTTGTTGTTGAAATATATCTTCAACGGCACCAGCGTCATGCCCTCGCGACCAATATTTTTGTGCAGATTTCGCAGTTCTTTTTTGCTGACCAGCAGCTTGCGCCTGCGCCGCTCATCGTGCTGAAAGGTCTTGGCTTGTTCGTATTTGGGCACATGCGAGTTTATCAGCCACAGCTCGCCATCTTCGATACTGGCATAGCTTTCGGCGATATTCACCCCGCCGGTGCGCAGCGCTTTTACCTCTGACCCTACCAGCATCAACCCGCACTCTATTGTGTCTTCGATGGCATAATTATAGCGCGCCTTGCGGTTCTCCGCGACGCTTTTATTATTCGGGTTCGGTTTGCCTTTTGGTGCCATGACCTTGATGTAGCTTTCATAGCAAACAATGTCCAGATACCCCGCTTGACCTTTCCCGCCCATGGCCCCTAAGCTCGCGGTCCACCCACAAGGATAACCGATGAAACTTTCGCGCACCGTTAAACTGGAACTGCTGTTTGCCGCGCTGGTGATTGCCGCGCTGGTCTATGCGTGGCGCTCGGGGCTGCTGGCGACGCTGCAGGCCGATATGAGCCGTTCGGCGATCGAGGGCTGGGTGGCGCGCGCCGGCTACTGGGGGCCGGTGGTTGTGGCGGTTTTAATGGTGGTCGCCGTGGTGGCCAGCCCGATCCCGAGCGCGCCGATCGCGCTGGCGGCGGGGGCGGCATATGGCCATACTTACGGCACCATCTATGTGGTGATCGGGGCCGAGGCGGGCGCGTTGATCGCTTTTGGCCTGTCGCGCGCGCTCGGGCGCAGGGCGATCACCAAATGGCTGGGCCCCAAGGCCGATTTCGGCCTGCTTGGCTCACAAAACGCGCTTACGTTTACGGTGCTCGCCTCTCGGCTGATGCCGTTTATTTCGTTTGATCTGGTCAGCTATGCGGCGGGGCTAAGCGCTTTGCACCTGTGGCGCTTTGCGCTGGCCACATTGGCGGGCATTGTCCCCGCCGCGTTTTTGCTGGCGCATTTCGGCGCCGAGGCCACAAGCGGTGACATGGGCGCGGCAACATGGGCGGTGCTCGGCTTTGGCCTGATCACCGGCGCGCCGCTGATTTATGCGGCTTTCAGGCGGCCAAAATCCAAGCGCAAGGATTAGAGCCGCGCCGCCGGTTTCGGGCTATACCCGCGCCCCGTTCAGCGCCGCCATTTCCGCCGCGTCCGGCGCTTCCCACATCGTTTCGACAAAATCGAACATCTCGCGGGTCACGTCAAAGCGGTAGGTTTCGGGGCGGGTTTTATTGCGCTGTTGCACCCGTTGCCAGCGGGTTGCGGCAGGCAGATCGACAAAATGCAGCGCCAGCGCATAACCCTGTGCCAACGCCCATTTCGCAAAAATATCGCGCTCAGATTTGCGGCTTAAACCGCAATCAAACACCACCGGCACGCCAAGCGCCACCAGTCGTTCGGCGGTATCGCGCATCTGCGCCCAGCTGCGCTCGACCCGCTCATATAGCCAGCTAAAAACAGCGGTTTCGGGTTTGTCGGCGTTATAAAGCCGCTGCATCCAGTCATCGATCGAGAAACACACCCCGCCCAGAGTTTTTGCCAGCGCTGCCGCGTGGGTGGATTTGCCCGCGCCGGTGGCGCCGCATATCAAATATATGTCGGTGCCGTTTTGCATTTACAAAATACCGGCATGTTCCATTGCCGCTTTGATCTGCGCTTTGGTATCCTCCAGCAGGGTGGTCAGCGGGCGGCGCACATCTTCTTGGCATTTGCCCAGCAGCGATAGCGCGTATTTCGCCCCCGCCACGCCGGGTTCAACGAATATCGCGGTGTGCAGCGGCAGTAACTGGTCTTGCAGGGTCAGCGCCAGCGCATAATCGCCCTTCAGGGTTGCCGCCTGAAATTCGGCGCACAGTTTCGGGGCGACATTGGCGGTGACCGAAATACAGCCAACCCCGCCATGGGCGTTAAAGCCCAGCGCCGAGGCGTCCTCGCCCGAAAGCTGGCAAAAACCGGCACCGCAGGTGGCGCGCTGGTGGCTGACGCGGGTAATATCGCCGGTGGCGTCTTTCACCCCGATAATGCGCTCCAGCTTCGCCAGTTCGCCCATGGTTTCGGGGGTCATATCGACCACCGAACGGCCGGGGATGTTATAGATGATGATCGGAATATCGCTGGCATCATGGATCGCGGTAAAATGGGCGATCAACCCGCGCTGGGTTGGTTTGTTGTAATATGGCGTGACAATCAGCGCCGCATCGGCACCGATTTCTGCGGCAAATTGCGCCAGCGCGGTGGCCTCGCGGGTAGAGTTGCTGCCCGCGCCGGCAATCACCGGAATGCGCCCCGCCGCGGTTTCAACGCAGATCCGCACCACATCGCGGTGTTCTTCGTGGCTCAGGGTCGGGGTTTCGCCGGTTGTGCCCACCGGCACCACGCCCGAACTGCCCATCGCGATATGCCACTCCACCAGTGCCTTCAGCGCCTTTTTGTCGACCTCGCCATTTAAAAATGGGGTGATGATCGCGGGAATGGACCCTGTAAACATAGTTGCCTCCGTCGGAAATGGGGATCACGGCCTTGCACCATACAAAGCGGCGCGACCCTAGCCGAGATAGGGCCAAATCGCAAGCACCGGCTTGCACCCGCGCGGGGGGCGGGTTAATCAGAAAGCCAAGCAACAGGAAGCCGCTTTGCAAGATATTATCCTACACCTTGGTGCCCACCGCACCGGCTCGACCTATGTGCAGGGGGTGCTGGGCAAAAACGCGGCCCTGCTGGCGGCCGCGGGCTTTGGCGCGCCTGATCAAGACAGCACCCGCGCCACCCTGACCGAGCGCCTGAACACCCGCTTTCCGATGATGCCGCTCAGGGGCGGGTTTGCGCGTTTTATCGCCGATCGGGGCCTTGGTGGCGCGAAACGCCTGATCATTTCAGACGAAAACATGCTGGGCCTGTTAAACGATATCTTCAGCCATCACGCCTTTTACCCCCATACCAACGCCCGCCTGCAACGGCTAAAACGGCTACTGCCGCAGGCCCCGCGCAAGGTGCTGCTGGCGATCCGGCCCTATGAGACGTTTTTTCCCTCGGCATATGGCCGCTGGCTTAGCCCGGGTCGGCCGGTTTTACCACGCGCGGCGGTGCGCGATATCGTTTTGGGCCTGTCGCGGGGCTGGGCTGATATCACCGCCGATATCGCCGCCGTCTTTCCTGATGCAGAGCTGGTGATCACCGAATACCACCCCGATGCCGGTTTTGGCCGCGACCAGTTGGCGCAGCTGCTTGGCCCGATGGCCGGCAGGCTGAAGTTCACCACCGGCTATCGCTGGAACCGCGGCATGTCAGGCTACCAGACCCACCGCTATGAGCAGGCGCTGACCCACGGCCACCATCGGGGCGACAGCCCTGAAACCATCCGCCAGCTTATCCGGCTGGGGCAACCGCCGCTGGCCGAAAGCTTTTGGGATGACCCGACGCGTGACGCGCTAAAGCGCCGCTACGCCGCCGATCGCGCCCGCATAGGTAAGCAGTTTCCCGCTTTTGTGACCGCAAAAGCCCCGCCAAGGCAAGACGCGCCCTGATTTATGTGCTAGACAGGCAAAAAAACAAGCAGACAGGCACATGATGAAACGCTTTTTTCTGGCACCGCTGGCGGCCTTGCTGTTTGCTGTGGCCCCCGCCCATGCCCAAACCCCGCAACAAAACGGCGCGCGGTTTGCCTCGGCGATAGAGGCGGTCAGCCAAAGCGACTGGGCCTTGGCCCGCAGCCGCGCCGCGCGGGTGTCTGATCCCATCGCGCTAGAGATCATAGACTGGTATGCCCTGCGCGCGGGCGAAGGCACCTTTGCCGAATATGAGCATTTTTTAACCGAGAACCCCGATTGGCCCGACCTTGCCAAAGTGCAGCGCAAGGCCGAGGCGATCATGCCCGAGGGCCTGCCCGCCAGTCGGGTGCGGGCGTTTTTTGCCGCCCGCCCGCCGCAAACCGGCACCGGCGTGTTGCTTTACGCCGCCGCGCTGCCCCGCACTGAGGCCCGCGCCGCCATTACCGAAGCGTGGCGCGAAATGGTGCTAACCCCGGATGAGCGCGCGGTTTTTCTGCAAAAGCACCGCCGCCTGCTGTCAGACGAACACGTCGCCCGCCTCAACAACCTGTTATGGGAGGGCAAGCGCGATGCGGCGCGTGAAATGCTGCCGCTGGTCAGCGCGGGCCAGCGCGCGCTGGCCACGGCCCGCATGGCGCTGCAAGAACGAAAAGACGGGGTGAATGCGCTGATCTCGGCCATCCCGCGCCGTTTGCAAAACGCGCCGGGGCTGGCCTATGACCGCATGGTGTGGCGGCTTAAAAAGGGCTTTACCGATAGCGCGATCGAGCTTTTGCTGGCGCGCTCGACCAGTGTTGAGGCCTTGGGCAAGCCCGCCAAATGGGCCAGCCGCCGCCGGTTTCTGGCGCGCCAAGCCATGCGCGACGGCAATTTTACCACCGCTTACCGCCTTGCCAGCCGCCATTTTTTAACCAGCGGCAGCTCTTATGCCGATCTGGAGTGGCTGTCGGGCTATATTGCGCTGCGCAAGCTTGGTCAGCCCCGCAGCGCGCTTGAACACTTTCAGGATTTTCGCGCCGAAATATCCTCGCCTATTTCAATGGGCCGCGCGGGCTATTGGCTGGGCGAGGCCCATGTGGCGCTGGGGGATGATGCCGCCGCCTATGCATCATTTTCAGTGGCGGCGCGGTATCAAACCAGCTTTTACGGCCAGCTTGCCGCCAGCCGCGCCGGCCTGCCGCCCGACCCCGCGCTTTCGGGGGCCGAGTTCCCGCCCGACTGGACCAAAGCGCCGTTTTTGCGCGCCGATGCGGTGCGCGCAGGGGTGCTGTTTTATTTCGCGGGTGAGCTTTCGCGCGCGCGGCAGTTTTTAACCAAAGAGGCCCACAGCCTGCCGCTGCGCCAGCAGGCGGCGCTGGCGCAGTTGATGCTCGACCTTGACGAGCCGCATCTGGCGCTGCGCATTGCTAAAATTGCCGCCAATAGCGGGGCGATTTTGCCTGATACCTATTATCCGCTGCACGGGCTGGCCGATTTTGCCAAAAGCGTGCCGCCCGAACTGGCGCTGGCCATCGCCCGTCAGGAAAGCGAGATGAACCCCGCCGCCCGCAGCCCGGTGGGCGCGCTCGGGCTGATGCAGGTTATGCCTGATACCGCGCGCAGGGTCGCGCGCAAGCTCAATATCGGTTACTCCGAAAGCCGCTTGTCGGGGGATTGGCAGTATAACGCCCGCATCGGCACCGCCTATCTGGCGCAGATGCTGGAAAAGTTCAACGGCTCGGTGCTGCTGGCCGCCGCGGGCTATAACGCCGGCCCCAACCGCGCCGAGCGCTGGGTGAAAGATTTGGGCGACCCGCGTTTGGCCAGTGTTGACGCGATTGACTGGATCGAAAGCATCCCTTACCGCGAGACCCGCAATTATGTGATGCGGGTGCTGGAGGCGCAGTTTGTCTATCGCGCCCGCATTGCCGGTCGGGTCGGCCCGTTGACATTGGCGGCGGAATTGCAGCAAAACAGGCCGGTAATATCTGGAGCCGCTGATGACATTCCTCGCCGACCGCCTCGCCGCCGTTAAGCCCTCACCCACCATCGCGATCAGTGCGCAGGCCGCCGAAATGCGCGCGGCAGGGCAGGATGTGATCGCGCTATCGGCGGGCGAGCCTGATTTTGACACGCCCCCAAACATTGGCATGGCTGGCAAAGCGGCGATCGACGCGGGTAAAACCCGCTATACCGCGCCCGATGGCATTGTCGAGCTGAAAGCCGCGATCATTGCCAAATTCGCGCGCGATAACGGCCTTGGCTATAGCCCCGAACAGGTGATCGTTTCAACCGGTGGCAAGCAGGTGCTGTTCAACGCGCTGTTTGCCACGCTTAACAAGGGTGACGAGGTGATTATTCCCGCCCCATACTGGGTGAGCTACCCCGATATGGTGCGCTTGTGCGATGGCACGCCGGTGGTGGTGGCCTGCGCCGAAAGCACCGGTTTCAAGCTAACGCCCGAGACGCTGGAGGCCGCCATAACCCCGCGCACCAAATGGCTGATTTTCAATTCGCCCAGCAACCCCACAGGGGCGGGCTATACCTGGGCCGAGCTTAAGGCGCTCACCGATGTGTTGCTGCGCCATCCGCAGGTGTGGGTGATGTCGGATGATATGTATGAACATATCGCCTTTCCGGGCTTTACCTTTTGCACCCCCGCCGAGGTCGAGCCACGGCTGTATGCGCGCACGCTTACGGTCAACGGGGTTTCCAAAGCCTATGCGATGACCGGCTGGCGCATTGGCTATGCGGCTGGCCCCGCGCTCTTGATTGCGGCGATGAAAAAGGTGCAAAGCCAAAGCACCTCGAACCCGAGCTCGATCAGCCAATGGGCGGCGGTCGAGGCGCTGACCGGCGATCAGGGCTATATCGCGGCATCACGAACAGTGTTTTTGCGCCGCCGTGATCTGGTGGTGGGGCTGCTGAACGATATTGACGGCATCACCTGCGCCACCCCTGAAGGGGCGTTTTATGTTTACCCGTCGGTGGCGGGGCTGCTGGGCCGAAATACCCCCGGGGGTAAAACGATACGCACGGATGAGGATTTCGCGCTGGAACTGCTGGCCGCCGTCGGGGTGGCGGTGGTGCATGGCGCGGCTTTTGGCCTGTCACCGTATTTTCGGGTGTCTTATGCCGCCGCCGATACCGAGCTGGTCGAGGCCTGTGCCCGCATAAAACGTTTTTGCGGGTCGTTGCGGCGGCCCTTGCCGGATGGCGGGGTGTAAACGGGTATCATCGGGCGTTTGTCGGCGAGCCGCCCCGTATCGGGGGGCTTTTCAGGCGCTGTTCAGCGCAACACCGGCTGGCCCAGGCTTACCGCGTTGGTTAGGCAGGCTGCCGCCCCGTAGGGCGCGTTTACCAGCGCCAGCCCGCTGCCGGTCATGCCCTCGCCGTCTTTCAGGTTAAAGCTGACCTCGTGGCGAATAATGTTCAGCTTTAGCGCGGCAATCAGGTCTTCGTGGCGGCCCGCTGGCAGGACCGGATACCAGATCATTACCGTGGCTTCGGGCCATTTGGCCATCAGCTTGTGGGTAAAGGCCGCCACCTGTTCATACTCGGTTTTCACCTCGTATGAAGGGTCAACCAGCACCAGCCCCTTGCGCGGTTTGGGGGGCGATAGCGACAGCACGCCTTCATAGCCATCACGCTTATGCACGGCGGTGGTTTCATTGCGCAGCGCGCGACGAAGCGCGCCGAATTCAGCCGGGTGCAGCTCCATCAGGTGCAGGCGGTCCTGATCGCGCAGCAGGGTTTGCGCAATCAGGGGCGAGCCGGGATAGGCAGATACGCCATGCCGCGCGCGGGTGGTTTCAAGCACGTCTGCCAACGGGCAATCGGGCAGGGTCAGCGCCTTTATGCCCTCGGCGGCCTCGGCGGTTTTAAGCGCCTCGGCGGCGTCCAGATCATAAAGCCCGCGACCGGCGTGGGTTTCCATATAAGAAATGCCACGGGCTTTGCGGGTGAGCAGGCCAAGCAGCCCCGCCAGCACCAGATGCTTGTGCAGGTCGGCGGGGTTTCCGGCGTGATAGCTGTGTTGATAAGATAACATGCGGCCCTGATACCGGCTATTGCGGGTAAAGACCAGAAAATGTGTCGCAGGGGGTTTTCGACTCTGTTCAAAAGCGTTAGGTAATGCCTGACAGAAACACTCGATAACACAGAAACACTCAATAACAAAGGGCAATACCATGCATGTAGGCTTTAAACTTCCGGCGGTTACCTTTCACACGCGGGTGCGCGACGACAGCATCGGCGGCGACAACCCGTTCAAGTGGGAAGACAAAACCACCGACGACTTTTTCAAAGGCAAACGGGTAATCCTGTTTTCGCTTCCCGGCGCGTTTACGCCGACCTGTTCAACCTATCAACTGCCGGGTTATGAAAACGGCGCTGCCGATTTTACTGAGCAGGGCATTGACGACATCTATGTGATGTCGGTTAACGATACCTTTGTGATGAACAAATGGTCGTGGGACCAGAAGCTTGAAAACGTAAAAGTCATCCCTGATGGCGCGGGCGTGTTTACCCGCCACATGGGCATGCTGGTTGATAAATCCAACATCGGCTTTGGCATGCGCAGCTGGCGCTATGCTGCCATCATCAATGACGGCGTGGTCGAGGCATGGTTTCAGGAGCCGGGGATTGAAGACAACCACGGCGCCGACCCGTATGGCGAAAGCGCCCCCGAAACCGTGATGGCATGGCTGAAGGCCAATAAATAAAACGGATCGCGCGGGGCTTTGACCCCGCGCTATTTTTATGAGGGGCAATATGGCGGGTTTGATTCTGGGCGTTTTGCTGCTTTATGTGCTGCAAACCTACCTGCCCTCGGCGATCATGGCGCGCGCCATGGGGCCAGCCGCGTTGCACCATGCCGGTGGCCCGCGCGACCAGCCCCTGCCGCTAACCCCCAACGCCGGCCGCGCCAAACGGGCGGTGGCCAATATGAACGAAGCGATGACGCTGTTCATTCCGCTATCGTTGCTGGCGGTGTATTTTGGCCTGAACAGCGGGTTGGCATGGTGGGGGGCGCTGGTGTTTTTGCTGGCGCGCATTGCCTATGTGCCCGCCTATATCACCGCCATCGGCCTGACGCGCTCAATCGTCTGGACGGTCGGGCATCTAGGGCTGGGCATGATGGCGGCGGCCGTATACATCGCCGCATGACTATCTCTGCTTGACACTGGCTTTCAAACCCCTATAACCCGCCCATCCGGTGCTGCGAAGCGCCGGTAATTTTGGTGTTTGTGGCCCCCGCAAGGGGACGCCTGTCATCCGGTAATAAGGCCGGATTAGGAAAGCATCTTTTAATGCCTGCATTATGCAGGGCTTTGAAAGGACCCAGCTCGTGACTAAACGTACAGCTGCCAAGTATAAAATTGATCGCCGCATGGGCGAAAACATTTGGGGCCGCCCCAAATCTCCGGTTAATCGCCGCGAATATGGCCCGGGCCAGCATGGTCAGGGGCGCAAGCAAAAGCTGTCTGATTTCGGCACGCAACTGCGCGCCAAACAAAAGCTTAAAGGCTATTACGGCGACGTGACCGAAAAACAGTTCCGCCGCATTTATGCCGATGCCGACCGCATCAAGGGCGATACCGGTGCCAACCTGATCGGCCTGCTGGAGCGCCGTTTGGACGCGGTTGTTTACCGCGCCAAATTTGTGCCCACCGTGTTTGCCGCCCGCCAGTTTGTCAACCACGGCCACGTGACCGTGAACGGCAAAAAGGTCAACATCGCCTCTTATCGTGTGAACGAGGGTGACGTGATCGCCGTGCGCGAAAAATCCCGCCAGATGGGCCTTGTGCTTGAGGCCGTCGGCTCGCCCGAGCGCGACACGCCCGAGTATCTGAACGTGGATCACGCCAAGCTGACCTGCGAATTCATTCGCACGCCGACGCTGTCGGATGTGCCCTATCCGGTGATGATGGAACCAAACCTTGTGGTTGAATTTTACGCCAAAAACTAGGGGTCAAGCCCTTTCGGGCGCTTTACTACATGTAAAACGGGGCTGCACCGCTGGTGTGGCCCTTTTTCGTTTGCGCGGCAGTGGGTGTAACTGGCGCTA
>CAYWXQ010000019.1:0-15905 GCA_964462475.1 uncultured Rhodobacterales bacterium
CAATTCTGCTCATCTTCATCCCCATAGTTCAGCGGTTGGCGGGTAAACCCCGCGCCCGTCATAGCGCAAAGGCGCGCTGCGGTCACGCGCCAAAAGCAAGGGGCCGTCAAGATCGGTGATATCGGCGCCCTGTGCCAGCAATGTGGCGGGGGCCATGGCCAGCGAGGTGCCAACCATGCAACCCACCATCAGGCCAAAGCCCGCCTCCAGCGCCGCTTGTTTCAGGGCCAGCGCTTCGGTCAACCCGCCGGTTTTGTCGAGCTTGATATTGACCATGTCATACTTGCCCTTCAGCGCGGGCAGGCTGTGGCGGTCGTGGCAGCTTTCATCGGCACAAACCGGCAGGGGGCGCGCGATTTCGGCCAGCATATCATCGGCCCCCGCGGGTAGGGGTTGCTCGACCACCTCGACCCCAAGGCGGATCAGGGCGGGGGCAAGGGCGGTGTAAATTTCGGGGGTCCAGCCCTCGTTGGCGTCGACAATAATGCGGGTTTCGGGGGCGCCTTTGCGCACGGCCTCAAGCCGTGCCATGTCGCCCTCGCCGCCGAGCTTGATTTTAAGCAGCGGGCGGGCGGCGTGTTTGGCGGCCTGTTGCTGCATTTTTTCGGGGCTGGCCAGTGACAGGGTGAATGCGGTGATCACCGGTTGCGGCGCTGGCAGGCCCGCCAGCTGCCACACCCGTTTGCCGGCCTTTTTGGCCGCGTGGTCCCAAAGCGCGCAATCAACCGCGTTGCGGGCGGCACCGGCGGGCAGGGCCGCTTGCAGATCACCCCGGCTGATTCGCGGCGGCAGGGTTTCGATCTGGGCAATGACCGAGGCGATGCTCTCGCCGTAGCGGGCATAGGGCACGCATTCGCCACGGCCAAAATAGCCGCCGCGCGATACGCTGACGCTTACCACCTCGGCTTTAGTGCGTGAGCCGCGCGAAATGGTAAACACCTCGGCCAGCGCAAAGGATTCAGCAATAGCAGTGATCATACCAGCGCATCCACCAACCGGCCCGCACCGTCGCGGTAGGGGTCAACACAGGGTAGGCCGAGCTTTGCTTCAAGCGTCGCAAGATAGGTTTCAGCTTCGGGCGCGGCCATTTTGGCGGTGTTGACCGCCACGCCGATCACCTTGCAATCAGGGTTGACCACCCGCGCCAGATGCAGGGCGGTGTCGCGCAAATCTTCCAGCGTGGGCAGTTTATAGCCCGGCAAGCCGCGCATGTGGGTGCGGGTTGGTTCATGCGCCAAAATCAGCGCATCGGGCTGGCCGCCATGGATCAGCGCCATGGTCACGCCGGAATAGGAGGCGTGAAAAATACTGCCTTGGCCCTCGATAATATCCCAGTGGTCGGGGTCGTTATCGGGCGTCAGGTATTCAACCGCGCCGGCCATGAAATCGGCGATCACCGCGTCAAGCGGCACCCCGCCGCCGGTGATCAGAATGCCGGTCTGGCCGGTGGCGCGAAAAGTGGCCTTTAGCCCGCGGCGGTGCATCTCGCGCTCAAGCGCGATTGCCGTATACATTTTGCCGACCGAGCAATCGGTGCCCACCGCCAGCACCCGCTTGCCACGGCGTTTTTTGCCATTGGCGATCGGGTAAGCCACGGTCGGGATGCGGACATCATGCAAGGTGCGCCCGTGCATCTGCGCCGCTGCCACCAGTGCGCCCTCGTCAGATAGCAGGTTATGCAGGCCCGAGGCGATATCAAGCCCGGCAATCAACGCCGCTTCCAGCGCTTTTACCCATGCGGGCGCGATATGGCCGCCGCGATTGGCCACGCCGATGACCACGGTTTTAATGCCCGCCGCCGCCGCTTGCTCCATGGTCATGTCGGGCAGGCCCATATCGGCATTGCAGCCCGGCAGGCGAAACTGCGCCATGGCATAGTCGGGCCGCCAGTCACGGATGCCTTGGGCAACCTTGGCGGCAAGCGGGTCTACCGCGTCTCCCAGAAACAGGATATAGGGGGCATCGATCATTACGGCTCTCCGAGGCTAAACAGGTTTGGCCACAGGATTAGCCCGGCGTTGGCGGGAAGTTTTAGCGAATCGTGCGTAAATTGACCTGATATTCGAAGGATATTGCGTAAAATTAGGGAGGTTCAGGAGGTTCTGCGACGTAAATCAGCGCAGCAACGCAATCGGCGCGCTTTCATCAACCACAAAATCCTTGGCAGGGCCATCGGCAACATTGGTGTGGCGCTTGTATTCATAGCGCATAATATTGCCCTCTGGCTCAGAGTGGATCACCAGACAGGTGGCAAGGTGGCGCGCGCCGTCATAAATATCGACAAAGCCGCGCAAATGCGGGGCGGCATCGTGCTCCATCTCGAAACCGTCATCGGTGAGCTTGAGCAGGGGGTAAACATCATCCCCCACATGCAGACGCAAGCGGTTTCTTTTGCGCTGGGCCTGTTTGCGCGCCCGATCGAGGCCTTCCAGCACCTCGTTAGACAAATATGCATCCATGAGTCTTCCTCCTGAAGCGAGCATCGCGCAAAGCGGTTAATTTTGGGTTTGCCCAAACGATCCGCACGCCAGTATATCGGGAATTTCGGGCGCTACCAGCCCTATATTTGCAAAATCAGCCCGGCGCGCTTGGCTTGGCTTGGCGCTTGTTGGTCAGGTGCTCGACCATGGCGGCCAGGTCGCTTGCCGCAACCGGTGCCTGCATGACAGATTGCACATTCGGCACCAGATCAAAGATCGAGCCGTCAGAAAAGAAGCTTGAGGAATTGACAGTAATAACCGGCACATCGGGCATCCGGTAGGCCGCGAAATCGGCAATCGCTATGGCACCGCCATCGGGTAAAACCATTTCCAGCACAAGGGCATCAAAATTACGGGCGCGCAGTTGCTTCAGGGCTTCCCCTTGCGTAGGCGCCAAGGTAACCTCGACATGTTCACGGGTCAAAAACGCGGCCCAAAGCTTGCCAAGCTCACCATTGTGCTGTGCGATTAGAACCCGCAAGAAACTACCCTCTCCACCTGCAAAAAATATTTTTTTCGGTAAATTCAACAATTCCACACGCCATTGTGTAAATATATTGACACCACATTGCTGCACGGCTTAATGAATTTTTCACGGCTTTGCTAGCCCACAAACCGTAATAATTGTAACCTTTGGCCGTTTTTCAACAAAATAGTGAGCAAAAATGAGCAATTTGGCCCTTATAAGTGTGGCTTTGATACTGGATTCCCTTATGGGAGAGCCGGGCTGGCTATGGTCGCGACTCCCGCATCCGGTGCGGATTATGGGGGCGGCGATCGGTTTTATTGACAAAACCCTGAACATCGGCGGGCAAAAACGGCTAAAGGGCGCGCTTGGGTTGCTGCTGGTATTGGCGGTATTCTGGGCCCCCGCATGGGCATTGGCGCGCCTGCCCGGCGGCGCGGTGATCGAGGTTGTGCTGGCCGCGATTTTGCTCGGGCAGCGCTCGCTGGTGCAGCACGTTACGGCGGTTGCCACCGCGCTTGGCACCAGCCTGCCCGAGGGGCGACAGGCGGTATCGATGATTGTCGGGCGCGAAACCGCAACCCTTGACCAAAGCGCCGTATCACGCGCGGCGATTGAAAGCGCGGCCGAGAATTTCTCGGACGGGGTGGTGGCGCCGGTATTCTGGTTTGTGCTGCTCGGCCTGCCGGGCATTGTGGCTTACAAGCTGGTGAACACCGCCGACAGCATGATCGGGCATCGCAGCACAAGATACCATGAGTTCGGCTGGGCAGCGGCGCGGCTGGACGATGTGCTGAATTACATCCCCGCGCGGCTTGCAGCGGGGCTGATGGTGCTGGTAACGGGGTCAAAAACCGCGCTCGCGGTCATTCGTGCCGATGCCCGCCACCACCGCTCGCCCAATGCCGGCTGGCCCGAGGCCGCCATGGCCGGCGCGCTTGGGGTGGCGCTTTCGGGCCCGCGAACTTATGATGGCAAACGCACCGATGACCGTTTTGTCAATGGCGGCGGCCGCAAACCGCTGGCGGCGGCCGATATTCGGGCCTCGGTGCGGGTTTTGTGGCAAAGCTGGGCGTTGATGCTGGGCGTTACGCTGATTGCGGCGGGCGTTGCGCTACTGTAACTTTCGGCTTTCCAAGAGGGCTGAATTGGGCAACACTCGCCAGATCGAGTCGCAACAACGAAAAGAGCCAAGATGACAAATATCGTAATTCTTGACGGTGCGCGCACCGCGATCGGCAGCTTTGGCGGCGGTCTCGCATCAGTGCCGCCCACCGAAACCGCCAGCCATGTGGCCCGCGCGGCCATGGCCCGCGCCGGGGTAGAGCCTGCGCAAATCGGCCATGTGGTTTTCGGCCACGTCATCAACACCGAGCCCAAAGACATGTATCTAAGCCGGGTGGCGGCAATAAATGCCGGCATCCCCGAGGCCACCCCGGCAATGAATGTCAACCGGCTATGCGGCTCGGGGGCGCAAGCGATCGTGTCGGCGGCACAGGCGCTGATGCTGGGCGATGCCGATTTCGCGCTGGCGGGCGGGGCCGAATCCATGAGCCGCGCCCCCTACATCCTGCCCGAGGCCCGCTGGGGCAAAAAGATGGGTGATATGGCCGCAGTCGATATGATGCTGGCCACCTTACACTGCCCCTTCGGCACCGGCCATATGGGCATAACCGCCGAAAACGTGGCCGCCAAATACGGCGTTTCCCGCGCCGATCAGGATGGCTTGGCGCTTGCAAGCCAACGCCGCGCGGCCCACGCGATTAGCGCCGGATATTTTACCAGCCAGATCGCCCCGATCGAAATCGCCTCGCGCCGCAAAACCACGGTTTTTGATACCGACGAGCACCCCAAATCGACCACCGCCGAGGCGTTGGCCGGCCTGCGCCCCGCCTTTCAAAAAGACGGCACGGTAACCGCTGGCAACGCCTCGGGCATCAATGATGGCGCAGCAGCGCTGGTGCTGGCCACCGATCAGGCGGCCCAGCTGGCGGGGCTTACCCCCAAGGCGCGCATTCTGGGCTATGCCCACGCCGGGGTAGACCCCGCACTTATGGGCATCGGCCCGATCCCGGCAGTGCAAAACCTGCTGGCACGCACCGGCCTGAAGGCTGGCGATTTTGCCGTGGTCGAAAGCAACGAGGCCTTCGCCGCCCAAGCCTGCGCCGTCAGCAATGTGCTCGGGCTTGACCCGGCCAAAGTAAACCCCAACGGCGGCGCCATCGCGCTTGGCCATCCGGTCGGGGCAACCGGGGCCATCATCACGCTAAAAGCGATCTACGAGCTGGAACGCATCGGCGGCGGCAAAGCCCTGATCACCATGTGCATCGGTGGCGGCCAAGGGATTGCCTTGGCAATCGAGGTATAATATCCGGGTTATCCCGCTAGATATATATGGTGTGTTGCGATGGCCGGCTGCATCCATCACGCTCGAATTCTGGCGCTAAAGCAGGCGCATCAGGCGGGTTTTGTCACCGGTATTGCCCGCATTGGTCAAGGTTGCCGCCAGTGCCTCAATCGAGGCTATCGAATGGCTGGCGATGAAGGTATCCACATGCGGCAGCAGGGCTTTTACGCCGGCGGCTTTGGGGGTGAACCCCTGCCAGCGCAGCAGCGGGTTCAGCCAGATCAACCGGCGGCTTGAAAGCCGCAGGCGCTCGGCCTCGCGGGCCAAAAGGGCGGCGTCGTCGCGGTCCAGCCCGTCGGTGATCAGCAGCACCACCGCGCCTTGGCCCAGCACGCGGCGCGACCAGTCGCGGTTAAAGGCATGCAGGCTTTCGCCAATGCGGGTGCCGCCCTCCCAATCCTGCGCTTGCAGGCCGGCGGCCGAAAGCGCGGCATCAACATCGCGGTTGTGCAAGTGGCGGGTAATGTTGGTAAGCCGCGTGCCAAAGGTAAAGCTGTGCACCTTGGCCCAGCCCGCGCCCTTGGCATTGCTGGCGGCGTGCAAAAAATGCAGCAACATCCGGCTATAGCCCGACATAGAGCCCGAAATATCGCACAGCGCCACAAGGTTGGGGTAATGCGTTTTGCGTTTGCGCATTACCAGCCGCTGCATACCGCCCCCCGTGCGCATAGAGGCACGCATTGTCGCCCGCCAGTCAAGCCGGTGCCCGCGCAGGCTAGGCGCGGTGCGGCGGCTGGCAATGGGTTTGACCGGCAGGGTGATCTGCTGAATGGCGCGGCGGGCGCGGGCCAGCTCGTCGGCCGACATTTGCTCGAAATCCTGCTGTTTCAGCTTTTCCGAGGTCGAAAAGCTGAGGGTAGCATCAAACTCGATCTCCTCGCCTTCTTCGCGCATATCGGGCAATGCGCGGTTGGCGCCCGCCAGCAAGGCCTCGGCGGCGCGGCGCTCGGCGTCTTTCTTTTTGGGGGGGGCGTTGGCGCCGCGCAGGGTGGGGCGCAGCATGCCCATCATGTGTTCCAGAAACTGCGGGTCGCGCCAAAAAAGCCTGAACACCTGCCCGAACACCACCCGCTGCTCGGGGCGCGAAACGAAACAGGCATGCAGGGTCCAGAAAAAATCATGCCGCCCGCTAAAGCCCACGGCCTCGACGGCTTTGATGGCATCAATCAACCGTCCTGCGCCAACCGGAATGCCCGCCGCCCGCAAGGCCCGCGCAAAATAGGTGATGTTGGCAGCAAGCTTGCCGTCTTGGGGGATGTCAAGCGTGGGCAGGGGGGGCATTTATTCCAACCCTTTGCGGGCATCTTCCAGTATTTTTGTCGCCGCGCTGCCCGCCAGTTTCATGATATCGTCCTGATACTTTAATATCGCGCCCAGCGTGTCGGCGATCAGTTGGGGTGACAGCGCAATCGCATCCAGCGCCAACAGGCATTTGGCCCAGTCAATGGTTTCGGCCACACCCGGTTTTTTAAACAGGTCTTCATGGCGCAACCGCTGGACAAAGGCAACAATCTCGCGGCTTAACGCTTCAGTCGCCTCGGGGGCGCGGCTTTGCAAAATCTCCATCTCGCGGTCAAAATCGGGGTAATCGACCCAGTGGTAAAGGCAGCGGCGCTTTAAGGCGTCATGCACTTCGCGGGTGCGGTTCGAGGTCAGTATAACGATCGGCGGCGCGGCGGCTTTTATCGTGCCCAGCTCGGGGATGGTGACCTGAAAATCAGATAGCGCCTCCAGCAAAAACGCCTCGAACGGCTCGTCGGTGCGGTCCAATTCATCAATCAGCAAAACCGGCGGGCCGCCGGGTTGGGGCTGCATCGCCTCCAGCAACGGGCGGCGGATTAAAAATTCATCCGAAAACAGCTCGTCGGTCAGGGCTTTGCGGTCGGTGCCCGCCACGGCTTCGGCGGTGCGAATGGCCACCATCTGCGCCGCGAAATTCCATTCATACACCGCGCTAGACGCATCCAGCCCCTCATAGCATTGCAGCCGGATCAACCGCCGCCCCAGCCCTTTTGCGAGGGCTTTGGCTATCTCGGTTTTGCCCACCCCGGCCTCGCCCTCCAAAAACAGCGGGCGGCCAAGTTTGAGTGATAAAAACACCACGGTCGCCAGCGGTCGCCCGCAAATATAACCGGTATCTGCCAGCATTTTTCGGGTGGCGTCGATTGCGTTCGGCAGGGTCATGCGGGCTCCTTGGTCAGGCGTGGTTATAAAACGGGCTTGCCCGCCAATGGTCAAGCGGTTTTAGCGCAGTAAGGGTATAGGCGGGCACAGTCAGGCGCGGCGGGTGCCGCGCGGCGCGGGTGCGGCCCCAAAGCGGGCGCAGCCGTAAACGCGCCGCCATGGGTGCCATCAGTTAATGCGTGACAATACCGCCAATCCCCCTAAACTTGCCCTGATGCAGGAGGCCCCCGAATGACCACGAATTTTGACAACATCCCCGAGATCGCGCTTGACTGGCTGCGCGCGGGCAAATCCGTGGCCTTGGCAACGGTGGTTGAAACCTGGGGCTCGGCCCCGCGCCCGGTGGGCAGCCAGCTGGTGATCTCTGGCACGGCCGAAATCATGGGCTCGGTCTCGGGTGGCTGTGTTGAGGGCGCGGTGGTCGAAGAGGCGCTAGAGGCGCTCGAAACCGGCCAATGCGCCCTGCTTGAATATGGCATCGCCGACGAGACCGCCTTTGCTGTCGGGCTGGCCTGTGGTGGCAATATCAAAATACTGGTTGAGCCGGTGGGCATGGGCCAAGGGCCGGATGCCGCGTTACTAAAAGAACTGGTGGGCACGCAAGAAACCCGCACGCCGGTGGCCTACGGGGTTAACCTGCAAAACTGGCAGCGCCGCTTGCTTGGCCCCGCCGACCCGCTGGTTGGTGATCGTTTTGTCACCGATAAATCAGGGCAGGCGGGCGACTGGTTTATCCGCATCCACAACCCGCCCCTGCGCATGGTGATCGTTGGCGCTGTCCACATCGCCCAGCCCTTGGTGCGAATCGCCCGTCTGGCGGGGTTCGACCCAACCTTGGTTGACCCGCGAGAAGCCTTCGCCACGGCCCTGCGCTTTCCGGGCGAGACCCTGATTCATGATTGGCCCGACGAGGCCTTGAGCGCCCTGAAGCTTGACGCCCGCTGCGCTGTTGTTACCCTCAGCCACGACCCCAAAATAGATGACCCCGCCATCACCACCGCGCTGGCATCCGAAGTGTTTTACCTGGGCTGCCTTGGCTCCTCGCGCACCCATGCCAAACGGGTGGCGCGGCTTAAAACGGCGGGCTATAACGCGGCGGCACTGGCGCGTATCCACGCCCCTGTCGGGGCCGATATCGGGGCCAAAACTCCGGCCGAGATCGCCATTTCGATCATGGCGCAAATCACCGAACGCCTGCGCCGCCCCGAGACCCGACCATGAAGTTCGGCCCCGTAGCGCTGGCCGAGGCCGAGGGCGCAATCCTTGCCCACTCGTTAAAACTTGGTCAGATCCGGCTGGGCAAGGGCATGGTGCTGCGCAAGGCAGACATCACCGCCCTTGGGCAGGCGGGCCAGCGGGTGGTCACGGTGGCGCGGCTTTCTGCTGGCGATCTGGATGAAAACACCGCCGCTACACAGCTTGGCGCGGCTGGTGTCAGCCCGGGAATGACGGCCTCTAAAGCCTTTGCCGGCCGGGTTAATCTGCTTGCCGAAGGTATCGGCGTGCTGGCGGTAGACCCTGTTGCCGTGAACGTTGTTAACCGCGTTGATCCCGCGATCACGCTGGCCACCCTGCCTGCCTTCGTCCGCGTTGATAAAGGCCAGCTTCTGGCCACCATCAAAATCATCCCCTATGCGGTCAGTGCCGCGCTTACCGCAACCGCCGCCCGTGAAATCACGGGCGCATTGCGGCTGCATCCGGTGCAAAAACAACGGGTGTCGCTGGTTTTGACCACGGTTGCAGGCATGAAGCCCAGCCTGCTGTCAAAGGGTCGCCGCGCGGTTCAGGCCCGACTGGCACGCCTTGGACTGAACCTGCATGAATGCGTTGAAACACCGCACGAGGCCACGGCTCTGGCCGCGGCCATTGCGCAGGCATCGGGTGATATCATCCTGCTGCTCGGGGCCTCGGCCACCAGTGATACGGCAGATACCGGCCCCGCAGCCCTGCGCCGCGCGGGTGGCACCGTGCAGCGTTTTGGCATTCCGGTTGATCCCGGCAATCTGCTGTTTATCGGCAGCCATGATGGCCGCGATGTTCTGGGCCTGCCGGGTTGTGTGCGCGCACCTGCGCTAAATGGCGCTGACTGGGTGCTGGAGCGCCTGATCTGCGGCATAAAGATCACCGATAATATGCTGACCGGCATGGGCGTGGGCGGCTTGCTGAAAGAGATCCCGACCCGCCCGCAACCCCGCCGCTTTAAAGCTCCCCCCGCCAGCCGCAATGTGGCGGTTATATTGCTGGCGGCAGGGCAGTCACGCCGCATGGGCGGGCGTGATAAATTGCTGGAACCGGTTGACGGGCAGGCGATGCTTGCCCACGCCACCAAAGCCGCGCTGGCCAGCAAGGCCGCGCAGGTTTTTGTGGCCCTGCCCCCGCAAGCCGATGCCCGCAGGGCGCGGCTTGCCGGATTGGCCGCAAGGCCAATAGAGGCCCCCGATTTCGCTGAGGGCATGGGGGCGAGCCTGCGCAACGCCATGGCCCATATTCCCGATGACTATGACGCGGTGATTGTGGCGCTGGCCGATATGCCCGAAATAACGCCAGCCCATTTCAACGCCCTGATCGCCGCCTATGATCCAACGCAAAACCGCGAAATTTGCCGTGCGACAGCGGCCGACGGCACCCCTGGCCATCCGGTGCTGCTGGGGCGGCGATTTTTTGAGAACCTCGCCGATTGCGCAGGCGATAGCGGCGCGCGCGATATTTTGCGCGCCAGCCCCGAATTTGTGTTTGATGTTAAAACCAAAGGTCGCGCCGCAACGCTCGACCTTGATACCCCCGAAGCATGGGCGCAGTGGCGAAAATCGCGCTGACCGCTGGTTATTCCGCTGGCATCCGCAAAATTTCCTCGCGCTTGCGCTTGCGAATCCGCACGGTGTTTGCCGAAATCGCCACCACCGTCCAGCCAGAAAAGCTTTGCCCCATGCTTACCCGCACCATGCGCCCGCCCGACAGCATGATCAGCGCGGTGCGGTTATCAGCGGTGCCAAAAATACCCAGCAGGTTGGTTTTGCGCAGGTTGAGCGCGTTTTCAATCGTTGCTGCCCGCGCCACCGAGGCCGAGGTTGGCAGATTAACCGATTGGGGGTCGCGCGGCACGCTCGGCGCGGTGGTGCGCGGGCGTCTGGCCGTGGCGGCAATAATGCGCGCCACATTGGCCGTAAAGGCGGTATTGCGATGCCCGGGACGCACCGCGACCACCGGTGCCGCCCCCGAAATCATCGGGTCAATCGGGGTGGCGGGGGCTTGGGGGTCAAACACGCGGCGAAGGGGGCGCAAGGCGTTGGCGGCAGCCGTTGCGGGCAAAATATCCGCCGCCGGGGCGCTGGCCACGACCCGCGGCGAAATGGGGCTTCCCGAGCGCAGCAAGGGCAGCAACGCCGGCTGGCCGTTCAGCAATGAAAAAGGCAGGTTGTTGGGCGGCGCAACAGACTCTATGGCCGCATTCACCGCGCTTGAAAGCGCGATAGAGGCGCTAACCGCCGCCGAATCGGCCTCTGACCCCGGCGGGGCGCCTGCCGCCAGCGTGGCTGCTTCCGGCCGGGTTGGGCGTTTGGCAGGCAGAATATCGGGGCGGCCCGATACCAGATTGAACAGCGCCGCCGGTTGGTCGGGCGTTGTGGGGCCCGTAGCTAGAGGCGTGGTTCGGGGCGGGGCTTGCGCGACCGGCGGGGTAGCCGGCGGGGCGACCTGTGGCGGGATGGCGCGGCCTGACCGCAGGCGCGGCAAGATCGGCGGCAGGTCCGGTATGGCGCGCACCAGTTTGGATTCGATCAGCAATATCGGCTGCGCCATGGTCGAAAGCTGGGTCATAGACAGGCCAGTGCGGGCTGCAAACGCGGCCAGGGAAGCGGGCGATAGCCGCGTGGCCATGGCGGGCAGCGGTTCCAGAAAAAAGGCGGTATTGGCCACCGTGACCGGGCGCGGCGGGGCGCTGAAACCGGCGCTGAAACCGGTGGTGGCGCGCGGTGGTGGCGGCGGGGTATCGGCAGCGGGGGCTTGCAGGTCGGCGATGCGGCCCATCAGGGTGATCAGCCCCAGCGAGGGCGGGGTATCGGCCCCGGACGGGGGCGCAAGCGGGGCGATAGCCGCCGGCCAGTTTACCGCAACCGTCACCGGCGTGACCAGTGCCGCAGCGGGGCCGCCCGCTTTGGGGGCTTGGGGTTCGGTGACCGTTTCTTGCGCCACGGCGGTTAGCTGGCGCGGCGGCAAATAGGGCAGCGGAAAGCGGGCCGAATTTGTGCTGATCGTGGTTAATGCCGGAAAGCGCGGGCGCGCGCCCAAACCGCCCGGCAGCGCCGATGCCCCGGCGCGCTCGATCCCCGGGTCGGGTTGCTGGAAGGGGGCGAAATCGGCGGCTCTGGGCGCGAGCTCCCACATATTGAGCGGGTCTAGTTTGTAAAACGCATAGCCGCCCCCCAGCACCAGCGCCGCGGTGGTTGCCGCCAGCGCCCCAAGCCCGACGATCTTGACCTTGTTGACGGGGATATCAAATTCGGGCGGCTGTAAAAACCCTTCTACGGCGGTTTGGCTGCTATAGCCCCGCGCCCTGAACCCGTGGCTTTTGGCAAAGATGCGGGCCTCTTGCAGGGTGCGCAGCCGCACACCGGCAACCGCATAGGTGCCATCGTCGTTTCGGCCCCCCAGCCGAACCGACAACTCACCCGGCTTGCCGCCAACAGCTGCCGCATAGGCGGCTATTGCCTTGGTCGGGCGGGTGCTGTCATCCGCGCCCTCAAGCCGCAGGTTTTTGCTGATGATCTGCTCGGCGGGTAGCCAGATACGCACCTTGAAACGCCGGCCATCGAGCTTGCTGGCGATGCTGCGCATGTTTGACAACCGCTCGCGCAGGGCGGCATCGGTAAGCTCTACGCGCGCCAACTCATGCCAGTGCCCGTCAAAGGCAAGCTGGTGCAGCACGATCCCGTCTTGCGACATGTCGAGCGCCAGTGATGGCAGCGTTTTGGTCATCTTCCCCGGTGTTTCCCCCAGTTGTTTACGTAGTGTTTTACGCAGTCTTTGCCCTTCATACAAGGCGGGCGAGTCCCACTTCAAGCTGTGGTTTTGGCTATTATGTAACATGGGCGGTTTCGAGCGCAAAACCGGCCGTGACCGCGCGAATTGCGGTGCTTTTTGTCACGCGCGCCCGAAAAAGATTAAGATATCGTGCTAGATTGCTGATTTCACATTAAAAATAGTTGACGGATACCGCCATAGCGCGCTAGCAAAAAAGCCTATAACCAGTTTTTACCGTTAATTTGTGATTTTGTATTTTGACGAGCCGCCGCCGGAGGACATAGATGTTTATGCGTAAACCAAATTTATCGCTCGCAGGGCTTGCCGCCATTGCCGCCTTGGCGTTCAGCCCGGCCAGCGCCCAGGAGATCACGCTTAAATCTCTGGACGGGACCGTGTCGATGACCGGCGAGTTGGTAGAGTTTGACGGCATTACCTATCGGATATCAATGCTGATCGGCGAGATATCCATTGACGCCGCACAGGTGGTTTGCGAAGGCCCGGGCTGCCCGAACCTTGTGGCGGATCTAACCGAGTTCAGTATCGCCGGGGCCAACGCCATCGGCGATAACCTGTTGCCCGCGCTGATCGAGGTTTTTGCGCTGGATCGCGGTGGCGATCTGGAGGTTTCGGTCGGCAGCGACGGCGCGGCGGTTTACAATGTGCTTGAGGCCGACGGCAGTGTTTATGCGACGATTTCGGTGCAATCCAGCGATTCGGTTGCCGGTTTTGCCGGGTTGATAGCAGGGTCGGCCACCATCGGCATGACCGCGCGCCGCGCCACCGCCAATGAGCAATCCGCGTTTGCGCTGGCGGGCAAAGGCACATTGGCCAGCCCGACACAAGAACGGATCGTGGCGCTCGACGGGGTGGTGGCGGCGGTAAACCGTGATAACCCGGTGGGCATTTTAAGCCTGGCGCAGATTGCCGCGATCTTTGATGGCAATATCACCAACTGGGGCCAGCTTGGCGGCAACGACGCCCCCATCTCGCTTTACCGGCGGGATGTGGCGGCGGCGACCTCGACGGTGTTTTTCAACGCGGCGATGTCGGATGGCGAACATGCGTTTGCGAGCAACGCCACCGTTCTGGCCACCGATGCGGCGGTTTCAGACGCGGTGGCCGCTGATATAAACGGCATTGGCCTGACCAGCTATGCCCAAGAACGCAACGCGCGGGCGTTGGCGATTCGCTCGGTTTGCGGCCAGCTTTTCGAGCCATCGGATTTTGCGATCAAAACCGAGGAATACCCGCTGACAACGCGGATGTATCTTTATACCGGTGGCGGGGCGATCCCCGATGTGGCGCAGGCGTTTCTGGATTTCGCCACCTCGCCGGTGGCACAGACGGTGATCGCGAATGCAGGTTATACCGACCAAAGCCCGGGCCGCGCCACGCTAGACCAGCAAGGCCGCCGGATGGCGCAGGCGATTGTCTCTAGCGCCGGGCGGACCGAGCTGTTGCGGCTTCAGGATCTGACCTCGAGCGTGCTTGATGCCGAACGGTTGTCATTTACCTTGCGGGCCGGTGCCGACGGCAAGCTCGACAGCCGCGCCACTGCCGATATCGCGCGGCTTGCGGCGATGATCCGTGATGGCGAATTTTCCAGCCGGCAGATACTGGTTTTAGGATTTTCGGATAATACCGGCACGGTTAATGCGCAGCTTAACGCCACGCAAGACATGGCACAAAGCGTGCGCGAGGCGCTTATCACCGCCACCGGGCGGGCCAATATGGGCAATGTGCGGGTGTCGCCGATCGGCTATGGGCGCTTGCTGCCACTGGATTGCAACGAAACAGAATACGGGCGCACCGCCAACAACCGTGTCGAGATCTGGGTGAAATAGCGCCAAAAATTCCGGCTCTTGCGGGCCAAGCATATGATGGGACCGAACATGTTCAAGATGAAATCCATTTTAGCGACAACCACCGCTTGCCTTGTGCTTGGCCTGAGCGTGGCGCAGGCGCAAACGGTGACCCTGCGTTCGCTCGATCTGGGGTTTGCGATGACCGGCCAGTTAAGCGGTTTTGACGGCGAAAACTATGAGCTGACAACCGCGCTTGGCACCATGACGCTGAGCATTGCCGCCGTCACCTGCGATGGTGCCGACTGCCCCGACCTGATGGCGAATATCAGTGAATTTGCCATTGCCGGCTCCAACACCATCGGCCGCCAGATGCTGCCCGCGTTGATCGAGGCCTATGCCTTTGAAATGGGCGGCGATCTGGAGGTTGATATTATTTCAGCCACGCAGGTTAAATACACCATCCTTGATAAAAACGGCGAGATGTATTCGGCGATCACGCTTGATCTTGGCAATTCGGACAACGCGTTTGCCGCGCTTGAAGACGGGGATGCGTTTATCGGCATTTCGTCGCGACGCGTAAATGACGGTGAGCGCAGCCGGTTTATCAGGCGGGGCAAGGGCAACCTGACCAGCCCCGACCAAGAGCGGATTTTGGCGCTCGACGGGCTGGGGATATCGGTTAACCCCAAGAACCCGATCCAGACCCTGAGCCTGAGCCAGATTGCCGATATTTTTGCCGGTAACATCCGCAACTGGCGCGAGGTCGGCGGGCTGGACGCGCCGATTTCGATTTACCGGCGCGATGCGGCTTCGGGGGCGACGCAGGTGTTTGGCAAGCTGGTAATGGCCCCGAACCGGCAGGCGCTATCCAATACCGCCTTTATTAAAGACACCAACGCCGCAGTGTCCGATGCCGTTGCCCAAGACATTAACGGCATCGGCGTGACCAGCCTGTCAAACCGGCGCAACGCGCAAATTCTGGCACTGCGTTCGGTGTGCGGGCAGGTTTCCAGCCCGTCTGATTTCTCGATCAAAACCGAGGAATACCCGATGTCGCGCCGGCTGTATATGTATGTGAATGGCGGGAAGTTGCCCGAAAAAGTGACCGAGTTCATGGATTTTGTGACCTCGGACGCCGCGCAAAACATTGTCGAGCGCGCCGGGTTCGTGAGCCAGAATGTGGTGACCGCCTCGCTAAACGACCAAGGGCGGCGGCTGGCGCATGCGTTGATTGCCGAGCGCGACCGCGCCTCGCTGAAGCTGTTGCAGGAGATGGTTTCGGGGCTGCTCGATGCTGAACGTATTTCGCTGACCTTCCGGTTCAAAAGTGGCTCGGTTGACCCTGATAACCGGGCGGTAAACGATATCGACCGCCTGGCAGAGATGGTGCGGCGCGGCGATTTTGACGGCAAGCGGCTGATGATTATCGGTTTTGCCGACAGTATCGGCGCGATCAACGAAAACCAGCGCTTAAGTCAGGCCCGTGCCGAAAGCGTGCGCGATGTGCTGGTGGCGGCCGTGGGGGCCGAAAACCAGGGGGC
>CAYWXQ010000019.1:16005-20832 GCA_964462475.1 uncultured Rhodobacterales bacterium
GGGGGCCGAAAACCAGGGGGCGGTCCAGTTTACGCCGTTTGGCTATGGCAAGCTGTCGCCAATTGGTTGTAACGAAACCGAAGACGGCCGCGACACCAACCGCCGCGTCGAAATCTGGGTGCGTTAACCGCCGCCTTGGGCGGTGGCGGCGGCCAGCGCATTGTCTAGATCGCGAATCAGGTCGGTCGGGTCCTCAAGGCCGATCGACAGGCGCACAACGCTTGGGCCCGCGCCTGCGGCTTCTTGCTGTTTTGGGGTGAGCTGGCGGTGGGTGGTCGAGGCCGAGTGGATGATCAGGCTGCGGGTATCGCCAAGATTGGCGACATGGCTGAATATCTCGACCGTATCAACCAGTTTTACGCAGGCTTCATAGCCGCCCTTGACCGCAAAGGTAAACAGCGCGCCTGCACCTTTTGGATAGATCGCCGCCTTGCGCGCCGCATAGGGCGACGAGGGCAGGCCGGCATAGGTAACATAATCAACCCGCGGGTCGGCTTCCAGCCAGGCGGCGATGGTCTCGGCGTTTTCGACATGGCGTTGCATGCGCAGCGACAGGGTTTCAATGCCCATCAGGGTATAGTGTGCGGCCTGCGGGTTCAGGGTCATGCCAAGGTCGCGCAGCCCGATGGCAATACTGTTGAGAATGAAGGCGAGGTTGCCGAAGGTTTCATGGAACTTCAGGCCATGATAGGCGGGTTCTGGCTCGGACAAGGCCGGAAACTTGCCCGAGGCCGACCAGTTAAACCTGCCGCTATCGACCACCGCGCCGCCGGTGACGGTGCCGTTGCCGGTCAGGTATTTGGTGAGCGAGTGCACCACCAGCGTCGCGCCCATTTCGATCGGGCGGCACAGATAGGGGCTGGCGAGGGTGTTGTCGACAATCAGCGGTATGCCCAGTGCATCGGCCACCTTGGCCACCGCCGGAATGTCGGTCAGGTAGCCGCCGGGGTTGGAGATGCTTTCACAAAATATGGCTTTGGTGTTTTCATCTGCCGCCGCTTTTATCGCCGCTATATCGTCAAAATCAACAAAGCTGGCCGACCAGCCAAAGCGCCGGATGGTTTGGCTGAACTGGGTGATAGAGCCGCCATAAAGCCGGGTTGAAACCACCACATTATCGCCCGGTCGCATCAGCGGAAACAACGCCATGATCTGCGCGGCGTGGCCGCTAGAGCAGCAAACCGCGCCGACGCCGCCCTCAAGCGTTGCCACCCGTTCTTGCAGCACCGCCACCGTGGGGTTGGTCAGGCGTGAATAGATAAACCCGACCTCTTGCAGGTTAAACAGCGCCGCCGCGTGGTCGGCATCACGAAACACATAGGCGGTGGTTTGGTGAATCGGGGTTTGGCGGGCGCCGGTGGCGGGGTCGGGGCGGGCGCCGGCGTGGATTTGCAGGGTGTCAAAGCCAAAGGTCGGGTTGGGCATCGCTGAGCTCCTATTGGGGTGGCCTTACAGGCAGGCTGAAATATAGAGGTCCGAGGACGGGGCCTCGGTTGCGCAAAAAAGGATGATCGAGGGCGACAGGATGGTGGTGGCTTTTATATAGCCACCCGTGGCGCAATCGGTGGCGGGCAGGGCGGCGAGGGTGGCCTTTATTGTTGGCTCAAAGGCCAGATATGCCACCCAATAGCCCGCTGCCCAGGGGTCTGTTTCGTTGTTCATCAGGCTGGTGTGCTCGACCTGCACCTGCACGCCGCAATCGCGGCTCCACTTGTCGGCAACGGCGGCGCGGGTATCGCTAAACAAAGCCCGACCCCAGTCTTGCATGGTTTCGGCAGGAATTTGGGCGCGACTCTCCCCGATGACATACACATAGCCGCCCATCAGCTCGCCGCCCTGCGCGGGGCCGAGTGTGGCCGCAAGCAGCCCTCCCCCGCTGATAACATGAAGAAATGGTCGCAACCGCATGTCCTTTATAGTTTTGACGAAATAATGCCGGTATTGAACCCGCCTTTGCGCAACTCGCCAAACAGGCGTTGGTGCTCGATTTTGGGGCAGCGGTTCATCACCACCTTCAGCCCCGCCTTTTGTGCCAGCGCCTCGGCGGCCTCGTTAATTACGCCGATCTGCATCCAGATGGTGGTCAGGCCCCGGCCCAGCAGGGTGTCTATGGCCTCTTCCACCACCGGCAACACCTGTTCAGAGCGGCGAAAAACATCAACCATATGCACCTCGGTATCCGCAGGCAGCGCGGCAAGTGCGGGGTGGATGGGCTGGTTAAACAGGGTTTGTCCGGCATAGGCCGGGTTAACCGGCAGCACGCGATAGCCCTTCAGGTTCAGGTAGCGGGCGACAAAATATGATGGCCGGATGTGGTTGGTCGAAACCCCCACCGCCGCGATGGTTTTGGTGGTGAGCAGAATGTCACGCAGGTAGGTGTCTGAATAGTCCATGCGCCACGTTACAAAACGGCATCGGGTTACGCCACAAAAAAACGCCCGGCGCGTGGCCGGGCGTGAAGTATGAACGAGGGACAGTAATCAGAAGCAGAGGTGTTCAATTTCGGCTTCCATACTAACTTAGGGGGCTTTTTTTTAAAAAAAACCCTGCTCAAGATAATGTGAGCGGAATTTGGCCATGGAAAATGCGCCTATTCGGCAAAACCCTGCTTCCACTGGCTGGCGGCATAAAGTGAAACCGCGCCCGCGTTCGACACATTGAGCGAGCCAAACCCGCCCGCAAACGGAATTTTGGCAATGCGGTGGCAGGTCTTTTTGGTCAGCTCGCGCAGGCCCGGCCCCTCGGACCCCAGCGCCAGCGCCAGCGGCACATCGGGCAGGTCAGCCATGGCTTTGGTCAGGGTCATGTCGGCCTCGCCGTCGAGCCCGATAATAAAATACCCCATTTCGCGCAGGGCGGTCATGGATTTGGCCAGGTTCGGCACCCGCAAATAGGGCTGGCGTTCCAGCGCGCCAGAGGCGGTTTTGGCCAGCGCGCCGGTTTCGGGGGCCGAGTGGCGGTGCGGGGCGATCACCGCGCGGGCACCAAACACCTCGGCACTGCGCAAAATAGCCCCGACATTATGCGGGTCTGAAACCCGGTCGAGCAACACCAGCAGCGGCGCGTCGTCATGCGGCGCGCACAGTTCCGAAACCGAGCCCCAGTTCAGCGGTTTCACCTCTAGCACCGCGCCTTGGTGCACCGACTGGGCATCAATCGGCGGGTTGAAATGGCGCGGGTCAACGATTTCGGGGGTGATATTGGCGGTGGTGACGGCGGTGGTGATGGCGTCGCCCAACCGGTCGGCGGCGTTTTTGGTCAACATCAGGCGCAGCTTTTCGCGCTTGGGGTTTAGCAGTGCATCGCGCACCGCGTGCAGGCCAAACAAAAACAGGCTTTCAGCTGCATCGCCACGCTTGGCGCGCTCTTTTTCAACAATCCATTCGGGTTTTTTATGCTTGCGCGGGGCCATTGCAGGGGCTTTCGGTTTGGGTCGGTAACCAGAGGTTAACGTTTTCGGGGGCGGCAGGGCTTGCAGGCCGGTGCCCGCCCGGTTGGCACAAAATAGAGCGAAAGCGATGACGAAGTCAAACCCCGGTTTCAGGCGCGGTTCGTGGCAAAATCGACGTAGCGGGGTGGCAATCCTTGCCCGTTCTTCAGCCCGCCGTGGGCCGTAATTGTTGCTCGGGACACCAGCGCGCGCCCTGCGTTCAGGGCTTCCATGTTCAGGCGGGCGAATTTTTCGGGGGATTTGGCGCGCACGACTTTGGTCAACATATCTTGTGCGCATATGCCCGTCAGTGATACCAGCGCGCCAAGGGCAACGATATTGGCGACGCGGCGGTTGCCGAGATTGCGGGCGGTTTCGATCAGCGGCAGGGATTTCAGCGTAAAATCTCCGACCGGGGCGGCGGGCACGCGTGTGCTGTCAACCAACACCAAGCTGTCTTTGTCCAACATCCCGTCGGACATATGCAGCGCCACCGCGTCCAGGATCAGCAAAATATCCAGCCCGCTGCCAAGCGGATAGGCGGCCTCGCCCTTGGTGACCACAAGGTCGGACCGGCTGGTGCCGCCGCGCGATACCGGCTCATAGCTTTGGGATTGCGCCACGTTGTTGCCGGCGGCCACCAGCGCCTCGGCCAGAATTTTGGCGGCCAGTATCAAGCCCTGCCCGCCGCTGCCGCTTAGTCTTATTTCCAGTTCAGCCATCGGGGTCGCCCCCGGTGTTTTCCCCGGTGTTTTTGCGCAATCGCGCCGTCATCTCGCGGTAGGCGCTGCCATATTCGGGGCGGGTGCAGCGGTTCAGAATACCGGTTTTCAGCGTATTGGGGCGAAACGGGGTATTGACGGTATTGCGGTAAGCATCGGGGCGCATGGCGGCTTTTTGGCTCAGCATCATCTCGGGCGAGGCCCCGAGGTCGTTTTTGCGGCCATAAATTTCGGTGCAGTCCGAGATCACCTCGACAAACGAAAACCCGGGGTGCGACAATGCCTCGCGGATCAGGTTTTTTAGCGCCGTTACCTGTAGCGTGACCTCGCGGCCGACAAAGCTGGCACCGGCGGCGGTGGCCAATGCGCAGGCGTCAAACACCGGCTCGGTGTTGCCCGCAGGCGTGGTGGTGGTATAGCGGCTGGCGCTGGTGGTGGGCGAAACCTGCCCGCCGGTCATGCCGTAAATTTCGTTATTCAGCATCAGGCAGGTCAGGTTCAGGTTGCGGCGGCAGGCGTGGATCAGGTGGTTGCCGCCAATCGCAAGGCAGTCACCATCGCCGGTAATCACCACCACATGCAGGTCGGGCCGCGCCAGTGCCAGCCCGGTGGCATAGGCCAGCGGGCGGCCGTGGGTGGTGTGAAAGCTGTTGGCGTCAACATAGGCGCTTAGCC
>CAYWXQ010000020.1:0-20485 GCA_964462475.1 uncultured Rhodobacterales bacterium
GGTGTTCATCGGTTCCTGCACCAATGGCCGGATTGAAGACTTCCGCGAGGTTGCCAAAATTGTTGAGGGCAAAAAGATAAAAGACGGTATGCGGGCCATGGTTGTGCCCGGCTCGGGCCTTGTGCGCGCGCAGGCCGAGAAAGAGGGCATAGCCCAAATCCTGATCGACGCGGGTTTTGAGTGGCGCTTGGCAGGCTGCTCTATGTGCTTGGCGATGAACCCTGACCAGTTGCAACCGGGCGAGCGCTGCGCCGCCACTAGCAACCGCAATTTCGAGGGCCGCCAAGGCCGCGGGGGCCGCACCCATCTGGTTAGCCCCGCCATGGCCGCCGCCGCTGCCCTCACCGGTCATCTGACCGATATTCGTGATCTTTAAGGAGCATCACCATGGAAAAATTCACTAAAATCACCGGCGTTGCCGCCCCGATGCCCCTGATCAATATCGACACCGATATGATCATCCCGAAACTGTTTTTGAAGACCATCAAGCGCTCGGGCCTTGGCAAAAACCTGTTTGACGAAATGCGCTATGATGACGCTGGCAACGAGATTCCGGATTTTGTGCTTAACAAGCCCGCCTATCGCCAATCGCAAATTATCGTGGCGGGCGATAACTTTGGCTGCGGTTCCTCGCGTGAGCACGCGCCTTGGGCCTTGCTTGATTTCGGCATTCGTGTTGTAATCTCTACAAGTTTTGCGGATATTTTTTATAGTAATTGTTTCAAGAACGGCATTCTGCCCGTCATCCTGCCAAAAGAAGACGTCGACAAGTTGATGGATGACGCAGAACGTGGTGCAAATGCGGTGCTGAGCGTTGATCTGGAAAGCCAGACAATAACCGGGCCGGATGGTGGCGAGGTCAGTTTTACGGTGGATGCCTTTAAAAAGCACTGCCTGCTGAACGGGCTGGACGATATCGGGCTGACATTGCAGAAATCGGATGCGATTGCTGCCTTTGAAGCCAAAAACGCCACGTCAATGCCGTGGGTGTAATACCGGCCCGGTAACAGGGCTTTTGAAGGGGGCAGCAGCGTTGGTACAACTTGCCGGAGCATTGGTTCGCGCGCTCATTCTGGGCATCATTATCGTTGTTCCCTCCTATATTTTGCCCGCGATCCCGAACGTTACCCGCGAGCTTTCGATGATTATCGCCGGTATCATCGCCGCGTTCGCTCTGTTCGAATACGCCAGTAAAACCCCCGGCTTTGTCGATTTTCGCTTTGCCCCGCCCTATAACCGTTTTCGGGTGGCGATTTTGGCGGCGCTGGCGATCGGGCTTAGCCTGCTGGGCCGCGCCAGTATTACCGGTAACACCGAGATCATCGCGCTCGCCGATGCGACCATACCGTATACGCTGTCGCCCAATTCACCGGTTGATTTCGCGCTTGGTAAACTTGCGGGCATAGATAGCGCCGCCAGCCAGCAGTTGCTGACCCGCATGTTCTCGGTCGCCTTCACTATCGGCGGATCTTTGGCGCTGCTGATGAGCCTGCTTTTGTGGCTGTTCAAATGGCCTTTCGGGCGGGCGCAGTTTAACCTGTGGTCCAATTTGCCAACCTTTGTGCCGGCCGAGGTCAGCCTGACCGGCCGCCGCTTGCAGCGTGATGGCTGGCTGAATATCTTTATCAGCTTCGGGCTGTTTTACGCCATTCCCTATGTGTTTCCCTATATTCAAACCCGGCTCGGGCCGGACCTGTTTGGCGACATGCACTCGCTGGTCTGGGTCGCCACCCTGTGGGCGTTTTTACCCGCGATCATCTTTATTCGCGGCACCTGCCTGATCAAGGTCTCGCGTATTCTGGCCAGGGCCATCACCCCTAAATGACCCGGCTTTGCGCGTTGCTGTTGCTGTTGGCGCTGCCGCTACATGCCCAGGAACGCCTGCGTCTGGCCACGTTTAATGTCGGGCTGGGGCGCGACGGGCCGGGGCTGCTGTTAAAAGACATTCTCGACCGCGATGCCGATATTGTGGCGCTGGCGCAAATCATCGGGCAGGCCGCGCCCGATGTGCTGCTGCTTACTAATTTTGACAATGATTTTCAGAACATCGCGCTGGGCCGGTTTATGGCGCTGATCAGGGCTGAAACCGGGATTGATTACCGCTATTTATTTGCGCCGCTGGGCAATGCCGGGCTTGGCTCGGGGCTGGACCTGAACCGCAATAACCGGCTGGGGGATTGGGCCGACAACTGGGGTTTCGGGCGGTTCGAGGGCGCCTCGGGCATGGCGCTGCTATCGCGTTATCCACTGGGCGATGCCCGGGTGTTTGACAGGCTTAAATGGCAGCAATTCGGCCCCGCGCCCACCATAGAGGGCGGGGCGGGGTTTTATCCGGTCGATGTCTGGCCGCGGCTAAAGCTGGCATCACATAGTCTGTGGGATGTGCAACTCATCCTGCCGAACACCGCCCTGCGCCTGCTCGCCGCCCACCCGACACCGCCGGTATTTGACGGGGCCGAAAACGCCAACGGCCTTAGAAACGCCGCCGAAATCAGCTTTTTCACCCGCTATATCGGCGGCGAACCCTTTACCGATGACGCAGATGAATCCGCGCCACTGACCAGCCAGAATTTTGTAATTATCGCCGACCTGAACGCCGACCCCAACGATGGCGAGGGCTTGAAACCTGCTCTGAACGCGCTGCTGCAACACCCGCGCCTGCAAGACCCGAAACCGCAAAGCGACGGGGCGTCCCAAAATACCGTGGCGTGGGAAAGTGCGGGCAACATGCGGGTTGATTATGTGCTGCCCTCGGCGGGATTAACCGTTACCGGTGCCGGTGTGTTCTGGCCGGTAAACAGCCCGCTGCTGGCCACGGCAAAAGCCCGCCATCGGCTGGTTTGGGTCGATATCGCGTTGCCGCGCTAGGCGCGGGTTACAGGGCCAGCGGGTCGGCGTATAGCGGGTTTGCGCCCTCGCAGGCGGCGGCACATAGCGGGGTGACCTGTGGCATCAACTGCCGGATAAAAAACGCCGCCAGCGGCATACGCGCCCGATCGGCAAGGGCGGCCTTAAGCAGGTAATGGCCGCCAAGCGTCAGGGCGAAAGCCTGCAAATAGGGTGCTGCCCCGGCAAAACGGTCGTTTATCTGCGCATCCAGCATCCAGTCGGTGGCGGTTTCCAGCTGGTCGGCGGCGGTGTTCAGGCGCGGGTGCAGGCCATCGGTCGAGGCGGTATTGCGAATTTCGTCGATCAGGGCACGGGCCGCTTTGCCGCCGTCTTTTAGCTTGCGGCCAACCATATCCATCGCCTGAATGCCGTTGGTGCCCTCGTAAATCGCCGTTACCCGCACGTCGCGGTAAAACTGCGCCGCGCCGGTTTCCTCAATATAGCCCATGCCGCCATGCACCTGCACCCCGAGCTCGGCCACCTTGCAGCCGGTATCGGTGCCAAAGGCCTTGGCGATCGGGGTTAAAAAAGCGGCGCGGGCGGCTTGGGCGGGGTCATTATTGGCACGCGCCAGATCAAGGCTAAGCGCGGTATCAAGGCAGATCGCGCGGGAAACCTGGGTTAGCGCCTTCATGGTCAGCAGGTTGCGGCGCACATCGGCATGGCCAATAATGGCGCGCTCGCTCTCAACCGGTGTGGGGCCCTGTGTGCGCTCATGGGCATATGCCAGCGCCTGCTGATAGGCGGCCTCGGCCTGCGAAAGCCCCTGAATGCCAACCCCGAGGCGGGCGTTGTTCATCATGGTAAACATCGCCGCCATGCCGTCGTTTTCAGCGCCCACCATCCAGCCTGTCGCGCCCTCGAACGCCATTACCGCCGTGGGCGAACCATGCAGGCCCATTTTATGCTCAAGGCTAACCGCGCGCAGGCTATTGGCCACGCCGGGGTTGCCCGCGACATCAGGGATGAACTTTGGCACCGCAAACAGTGAAATACCACGGGTGCCGGCAGCCGCACCGGGCAGGCGTGCCAGCACAAGATGCACGATATTTTCAGCGACATCATGGTCGCCCCAGCTGATAAATATTTTCTGACCGGTAATGGCATAGCTGCCGTCACCATTGGCCTGCGCCTTGGTTGAAAGCGCCCCGACATCGCTACCCGCTTGGGGTTCGGTCAGGTTCATGGTGCCGGTCCACTGCCCCGTTACCAGCTTTTCAAGGTATATATCCTTTAGCGCGTCGCTGGCATGGTGCTCGAACGCCTCGATCTGCCCTTGGGTCATTAGCGGGTTCAGCGCCAAGGCCAGACAGGCGCTCGACATCATCTCGTTTACCGCAACGGTCAGGGTCATCGGCATGCCCAAGCCGCCGTAAGCCTCGGGGCCGTTCATGCCAACCCAGCCGCCCGTCGCCAGCGCCTGATAACCGGCCCTGAACCCCGGCGCGCAACGCACCACGCCGTTTTCAAGCGTCGCACCCATTTCATCGCCAACGCGGTTCAGGGGCGCAATCACCCCCTCGGCCAGCTTGGCGGCCTCCTCCAGTATCGGGCCTGCCATATCCAGCGCGGCCTCCGCAAAGCGGGTGGTTTGGCCCAGCAGCGCGCCGTCGAGCACGTTTTCCAATAAAAAGGTAATTTCCGATACGGGTGCACGATATGCCATGGGGGTCTCCGGTTGGTTTTACCCCAACTTATGGGCCAATGGCGCGCTCGGCAAGTAAAACGCGGCGTTAAACTACGGATAACACAGGTGCCAACGGCTGCAGGCGGCGCGGGCGGGGCCGTGCCACAAGCGCAAGCGCTGACGCGCCGCTACGGTGCTAGCCCATGCCCGTCATCAACTCGGCCACCTCGACCTCGCCGAGTTCCAGATGCGGGCAGGCCTTGGCGATTTTCAGCGCCGCTTCCATGTCATCCGCCCGCACCACCGAATAGCCCGACAGCCCGCCCGCGCGGGTGGCACCATCGGCCGCCACCATGGTTGCGCCCTTGAACGGGGTGCCGAAATTGACGATATCCTCGCCCAGATCCTGCATCCATTTCATCCAGCGCGCCTTGGCGGCCTGGCCGTCTTCGGCGCTGGGCGGTTGGCTATGTCCATGATATACAATAATAAATTCCGACATTTCTTTTCTCCCCTGATGGTTTTCTTTCAGCCTAGCAGGGTTAGCAACAAAAAGATACTCAGGCCCGCCCGCCAGCGGCGCTCAGCATGCGTGGGTCAATCCCCAGCCCGGTGATTGCCTGATGCCATTTTTCGCTGTCTTTGGCGGCAAAAACCAGCTCGGGGTCGGTTTCGGCGATCAGCCAGCCGTTGGCCTGCAGCTCGGCCTCTAGCTGCCCGGGGGCCCAGCCGGTATAGCCCAGTGCCAGCAGCGCCCGTTTCGGGCCTTTGCCCAGCGCGATATCGGTTAAAATATCCAGCGTTGCCGTCATGCCGAAACTGTCACCGATTTTCATCGATGAGCCTTCGGATTGGTAATCGCGCGAGTGCAAAACAAAGCCGCGCCCGTGCTCGACCGGTCCGCCATGATGCACTGCGGGCGAGGCCAGCTCGCCATCCCAGTCGATGCCGAGCTGGGTCATCAGGTCATCGAACTTCAGCCGTTCGGCGGGTTTGTTGATAATCAGCCCCATCGCGCCCTCGGGCGAATGGGCGCAGATAAACACCACCGCTTTGTCAAAGCGCGGGTCGCCCATGCCGGGCATGGCAACCAGCAATTTGCCATCCAGAAACGGCACATCTTCAGGGGTTGGATTCTTCATACCCTTACAATGTGGGTGCGGCGCGGTTTATTCAAGCCAAAGCCTCGCAATCTTGTGGCTTTTCCTTTAACAAAAACCCGCCAAGTATCAAAAACCAAATTTCGAGGCCCCCATGCTGCCCAGATTATGCCTGTTTATCGCTTTGCTTGTCCCGTCACTGGCTGCGGCCCAAAGCACCGATTACGGCTCGGTCAAGCTGCTGCGCGGCTGGCAGTTGCCGGACGGCAGCTATCGTGTGGCGCTGGAATTCAAGCTTAACCCGGGCTGGAAGACCTATTGGCGCACGCCCGGCCCCGCTGGCCTGCCGCCGATTTTCAGCTGGGCGGGGTCTGATAACGTGGCCGAAGTCAGCTATGACTGGCCAACCCCCAAGGTGATCGACCAAAGCGGGATGATAACGCTTGGCTATTACGACCATATGGTGCTGCCGATCCGCATTACCCCCGCCAATGACGGCCCGGTGCGCCTTGCCATGACCCTGCAATTCGGCGTTTGCTCTGACATTTGCGTGCCGGCGCAATCGGTGTTTCTGGCGCGGCTCGACGGCAGCGCCAATGACGGGGTCGCCCTGATAGAGGCCGCGCTGCTGAAAGCCCCGCAAACCCGCGAAACCTCGGGGCTGCAGGCGATCACCTGTGCGGTAGCGCCCACCGATAAAGGGTTTGAGATTACCGCCGACATGGCCTTTGCCGAGCCGATAGACACCCCCTATACCGTGATCGAATACGGCACGCAGGATATCTGGATAGACCTTGCCGAATCGTCCAGTCAGGGTGGGGCGATCCGGGCGCAGGCACCGCTTAAATATTATGGCAGTGGTGAAATGGCGGTTGACCAGAGCGCGCTGACAGTGTCGGTTTTCGGCAGCGATCGCGCGGTTGAAATTCAGGGCTGCCCAAGCTGATGTGGCAGCGTCGGGAGATACCCGACCGGCACGCGCCGGTCGGGTTTTTAGCGCCGCCTAATAGCGGTAATGCGCGGGCTTGAACGGGCCGTCGGCGCTGACACCGATATACTTGGCCTGTTCGTCGCTAAGCTTGGAAAGCTTCACCCCGATGCGGTCAAGGTGCAGGCGCGCCACTTTTTCATCCAGATGTTTGGGCAGGATATAGACCTCGTTTTTATATTTGCCGTCGTTTTCCCACAGCTCGATCTGCGCCAGAACCTGGTTGGTAAAGCTGGCCGACATCACGAAACTGGGGTGGCCCGTGGCGTTGCCGAGGTTCAGCAAACGGCCTTGGGAAAGCAGGATCATCCGGTTGCCGCTGGGCATTTCGATCATGTCGACCTGATCTTTGATGTTGGTCCATTTGTGGTTTTTCAGCGCGGCAACCTGAATTTCGTTATCAAAGTGGCCGATATTACCAACAATCGCCATGTCTTTCATTTCGCGCATATGCTCGATGCGGATCACGTCTTTATTACCGGTGGTGGTAACAAAAATATCGGCGGTCGAAACCACATCTTCCAAGGCTACAACCTCAAAGCCGTCCATCGCCGCTTGCAGCGCGCAAATCGGGTCAATTTCCGTCACTTTTACCCGCGCGCCAGCGCCGCTCAATGAGGCCGCCGAGCCTTTGCCAACATCGCCGTAACCACACACAACAGCGGTTTTACCGGCCATCATGGTGTCTGTCGCGCGGCGAATACCGTCGACAAGGCTTTCCTTACAGCCGTATTTATTGTCAAACTTCGACTTGGTTACGGAGTCGTTCACGTTGATCGCAGGGAAGGGCAGCTGGCCTTTCTCAAACAATTCATAAAGACGGTGCACGCCGGTGGTGGTTTCTTCTGACACGCCCAAAATCGCATCGCGGGTTTTGGTAAACCAGCCTGGGCTGGCCGCCATACGCTTCTTGATCTGGGCAAAAATTGCCTCTTCTTCTTCAGAGGTTGGCACCTCGATCAGGTTGGTCTCGCCCGCTTCCACCCGCGCGCCATAAAGAACATAAAGCGTGGCATCGCCGCCATCATCCAGAATAAGGTTCGCGCCCTCATCGAACTGGAAAGAACGGTCAAGATAATCCCAATGCTCGGGGAGCGACTGGCCTTTGATCGCAAACACCGGAATGCCTGCCGCCGCCATAGCTGCCGCTGCGTGGTCTTGGGTCGAGAAAATATTGCAGCTGGCCCAACGGATATCAGCCCCCAGCGCGGTGAGCGTTTCCATCAGCGCCGCTGTCTGGATGGTCATGTGCAGCGAGCCGACAATGCGCGCGCCTTTAAGGGGCTGCTTTTCGCCATATTCCGTGCGCAGCGCCATCAGGCCCGGCATTTCGGTCTCGGCGATATCCAGCTCCTTGCGGCCAAATTCAGCAAGGTTGATGTCTTTTACAATATAGTCGGTCATCGGGTGATTCCTCATTGGGGGATACCGCTGCACATAACAACAGTTAGGCGCTATCGCAAGGTGAACTGCCATGATTTCCGTTATGGCGACCCACAACCCTTGCCCGCCCCGCAAACATGCGATAATCACTGCAAAACCACATGCCTGGAGCCGCCATGACCCTCGACCCGCACGACCCGATAGATGCCGTGATCACTTGGGTGGATGGCGATGACCCGGTTTTGCGGGCCAAGCGGATGAAGTATCTGGGAGACGGGGCCATCGCAGGGGCCGAGCCCACCCGCTTTGCCTCTTCCGACGAGATTAAATATTGTGTGCTCTCTATCCTAAAGCACGCCCCGTGGTTTGAAAATATTTACATCGTGACAGATGCCCAGATCCCGCCGGTTTTTGAAGCGGTCAATCTGCATTTCCCCGAACAGCTCCACAAGATCAAAATTATTGACCATACCGGAATTTTTCGCGGCCTTGAGCGCTATTTGCCGTGCTTCAACAGCATCTCCATTTCCATGCTTGTGCATAGAATTCCGGCGCTAAACGAACGGTTTGTGTTTTTTAACGACGATGTTTTTCTGGTCCGGGATGTTTCGACAGATGCTTTTTTCGTAGCAGAAAAGCCGGTTTTGCGCGGGTCTTGGATGGGGCTTGGCCTGCGGGGTGTCGAGCTGTTGCGCGATACGCTGAACGCGTCGATGCGCGTGCCAACAGAGCAGCGGCGCTTTGGCTCCAAACGGGTGCAGCTCAACGCCGCGCGGGTGGCGGGGTTTTCGGCCAAAACCTTCATTGCCATGCACACGCCACACCCGATGCACATATCAACCATGGCCAAGTATGTCGCGCAAAACCAAGCCTGCTTCGAAAAAACCTGTCTTTTCGGGCGCGGCACCTATCCCAGATCGGCACCGAGGCTCTGGCTAACCACCTTGAGCTGTCCCGCGATAATGCGGTAGTGCAAAGCGGGAAAGACACCGTATATATCCGCGCAGAAAGAGAGCCCGAAACCAGGGTGCTGGCAAAACTGGCGCGGATCGAACAAGACCCGCGCATTAAAATTCTGTGCATTCAAAGCCTGGACAGTGCACCGGACGCCGTGCAAACCGTATTAACCAACTGGCTGATCCAGCGTTTCAGACCGTAAAAGTATTATCTGCGCCAACACAAGAGAGTAAAAACCAATATGCCCCCCCGCGCCTATCAACGCATGCTTTCCGGTCGCCGGCTGGACCTATTGAACCCCGCGCCGCTCGATATTGAAATCGAAGACATCGCCCACGGCCTTGCCTTTGTCGCCCGCTGGAACGGGCAAACCAAGGGCGAGTTCCCCTATTCGGTCGCCGAACATTCGCTGCTGGTTGAGCGGATATACGGCCAGATATCGCCCAAAGCCCCCGCCAAATGGCGCATGGTGGCGCTGCTGCATGATGCGCCGGAATATGTGATCGGCGACATGATATCGCCGGTAAAAGCCGCCGTTGGCCCGGGCTATAAAGAGCTGGACGACCGGCTGATGGCCGCCGTGCTGCTGCGCTTTGGCCTGTCGGGGCAGGTGCCCGGCGCGGTTAAAAAGCAAATCAAACGCGCCGACCGCATTTCGGCCTGGTTAGAAGCCACCCAGATCGCCGGATTTGACCGAAAGGAAGCCAACAAGCTGTTTGGCACCCCCAAACTGGCAGGGCTTGAAGACGAAATCCTGCCCCTGCGCCCGCCCATGCGGGTCAAGGCCGATTTTCTGAACCGTCATCGGGCGCTATTGGCCCAACTCGGCGCTTGAAATACCGGCGTATTAGGCACAAGTATGGCCCAACCCGTTATTAAAGGATTTTCAGCATGGAACTGAACGCAAACCAAGACCTGATCAAAGACAGCAACGAGCTGGGCTTTGCCGTAGATGTGATTGACGCCTCCAAACAGGTGCCGGTGATTGTCGATTTCTGGGCGCCGTGGTGTGGCCCGTGCAAATCGCTTGGGCCAACGCTAGAGGCTGCCGTTAAAAAGGCGGGCGGCAAGGTTAAAATGGTTAAAATCAATGTCGATGAAAACCAGGGGCTGGCCGGCCAACTGCGGATCCAGTCGATTCCGACGGTTTATGCCTTTAAGGATGGCCAGCCGGTTGATGCCTTTCAGGGCGCGCAAGGCCCGGCCGAGATTGACGCCTTTATCGCCCGCCTGACCATTGAGGGCGACGAGGGTGCCGGGCTGGACGAAGCCATAGAGGCCGCCGAGCAAATGCTGGACGCGGGCGAGGCCCATGACGCCGCCGAAACCTTTACCGCCATCATCGGCGAGGAAGAGGGCAACGTAAAGGCGCTGTCGGGCCTGATACGCGCCTATTTGGCGCTGAATGAGCCCGACCGCGCCCGCGAGGTGCTGGCGCTGGTGCCTTCAGCCGCAGCCGATGACCCCGCCATTGCCAGCGCGCGGGCGCAAACAGAGCTGGCCGAGGCCGCCGCCGATGCGGGCGAAGAGGGCGAATTGCGCGCCGCCCTTGCCGAAAACCCCGACGACCACCAAGCGCGCCTTGATCTGGCGCTGGCGCTGGCCGCCAAGGGCGACAATGAAACCGCGGTTGACGAGCTGTTAGAGGCCTTCCGGCGCGACCGCGACTGGAACGACGCCGCCGCCAAAACCCAGTTGCTGAAACTGGTTGAAAGCCTCGGCCCCAAATCCGAGCTCGGCAAAACCGCCCGGCGCAAACTGACCTCGATGATCTTTGCGTGAACACGATGGATGACAGCCATAAGGCCGACCCTAAATTGCTAGAGGCGCTGGTGTGCCCTGTCACCCGCTCGACCCTGCGCTATGACGCCGCCAAACAAGAGCTGGTCTCGAAAGGCGCGGGGTTGGCCTTTCCGATTCGCAACGGCATTCCGGTGATGCTGGTCGACGAGGCGCGGCAGATCGACAGTTAACGCGCATTTTTGAACCGCGCATAAAAACGGGGGGCCGCAGCCCCCCGTTAAACGTTTTAGCAAAGCGGCAAAGCTTACATCATGCCGCCCATGCCACCCATGCCGCCCATGTCAGGCATGCCGCCACCGGCAGCGCCGCCTTTTTCAGGTTTGTCGGCAACCATGGCTTCGGTGGTGATCAACAGACCAGCAATAGAGCCGGCATCCTGCAACGCCGTGCGCACCACTTTGGCCGGGTCAATCACGCCGAAATCGAACATGTTGCCATATTCTTCGGTCTGCGCGTTGAAGCCAAAGTTGGGGTCGTCGCTTTCGCGAATCTTGCCTGCCACAACCGCCCCGTCAACACCGGCATTGTCGGCGATCTGGCGCAGCGGCGCTTCGAGCGCGTGGCGCACGATCGCGATACCGGCATCCTGGTCAGAGTTTTCACCCTTCAGGCCGTCAAGCGTTTTGGCCCCGAGCATCAGCGAAACACCGCCCCCGACAACCACACCTTCTTGCACAGCGGCGCGGGTTGCGTTCAGGGCGTCATCGACACGGTCTTTGCGCTCTTTCACTTCGGTTTCGGTTGAGCCGCCAACGCGGATAACAGCAACACCGCCAGCCAGTTTGGCCAGACGCTCTTGCAGTTTTTCGCGGTCGTAGTCAGAGTCGGTTTCTTCGATCTGCTGCTTGATCTGCGTTACACGCGCTTCGATCTCGGCCTTTTCGCCATTGCCGTCGATGATGGTGGTTTCATCTTTGGTGATGGTGATTTTCTTGGCGGTGCCGAGCATTTCAATGCCGACATTCTCAAGCTTCATGCCCAGATCTTCAGAGATAACCTGACCACCGGTCAACACAGCGATATCCTGCAACATGGCTTTACGACGATCGCCAAAACCGGGGGCTTTAACAGCCGCGATTTTAAGGCCGCCGCGCAGTTTGTTCACCACAAGGGTTGCCAGCGCTTCGCCGTCAACGTCTTCCGAGATAATCAAGAGCGGCTTGCCAGACTGGATAACGGTTTCCAACAAAGGCACCATGGGCTGAAGCGAGGAGAGCTTTTTCTCGTGCAGCAGCACAAGGCAGTCTTCCATGTCGGCGATCATTTTGTCAGGGTTGGTGACAAAATAAGGCGACAGGTAACCGCGGTCGAACTGCATGCCTTCAACCACTTCGGTCTCGGTCTCAAGGCCCTTGTTTTCCTCAACGGTGATCACGCCCTCATTGCCAACGCGCTGCATAGCGTCGGCAATCTGGCTGCCGATGTCAGATTCGCCATTGGCCGAAATGGTGCCCACTTGCGCCACTTCGTCACTGTCTTTCACTTCACGCGCCATGCCTTTGATGGCCTCGACCACGTTGGAAACCGCGAGGTCAATGCCGCGCTTCAGGTCCATCGGGTTCATGCCAGCGGCCACGCGCTTCATGCCTTCACGCACCAGCGCCTGGGCCAGAACGGTGGCGGTTGTTGTGCCGTCACCAGCGGTGTCGTTGGTGCGCGAAGCAACCTCTTTCACCATCTGGGCGCCCATGTTTTCGAACTTGTTTTCCAGTTCGATTTCTTTGGCTACCGTCACACCGTCTTTGGTGATGCGCGGCGCGCCGAAAGATTTGTCAAGCACCACATTGCGGCCTTTGGGGCCGAGGGTAACCTTTACAGCATTGGCGAGAATATCCACGCCGGCCAGCATCAGATTGCGGGCCTCTGTATCGAATTTTACGTCTTTTGCAGCCATAATTCCAGCTCCTTTATATCGTTTTGCGTTTCAAATGTATTGTGTATCGATTATGCGAACAAGGCAGTGATTGCGAAGCAATTGCGTTTGGCCGCAAAATCGGTTCATCACAAACGTGAAACGATTTTGGTTTAGGCAATGATGCCCAGAATGTCGGATTCTTTCATGATCAGCAGATCTTCGCCGTCAAGCTTGATCTCGGTGCCGGACCATTTGCCAAACAGGATCTTGTCGCCTGTTTTAACGTCCATGGCGATGCGGTTGCCCGCTTCGTCGCGCGCGCCGGTGCCAACCGATACGATCTCGCCCTCTGAGGGTTTTTCTTTAGCGGAATCAGGGATAATAAGCCCGCCAGCGGTTTTTTCGTCGCCTTCGATGCGGCGAACCACAACGCGGTCTTGCAATGGGGTAAATGCCATTTTGGATGCTCCTCTTGGTCTGTCCAAACGGTGGATTTTCGTTTAATAGCACTCACCACCTTTGAGTGCTAACGAAAGGTATTTAGGCAGTCGGGCAGGGCGAGTCAAGGGCAGGATGCCGCAGGGGGCGCGCATGGGAATTCCGGTGTGGAAATTCAATGTGAGTGTTATTTCGTCAAATCATGAGATCGTTACGAGGGTGTTCGGCCATAGCTTGGCAAACATTGCGCGGCGATGAGCAGCTGCAAATCGAGCTATGGCAATTTGGTGGCAATTGGCTGATAAAAAGTTGGGTATCAAGGCGCGCGCGATACCCCCCGTTTCCAGTGGAAATATTGTGTCTATGGGTCGGCCTGCTGCGTGCCGCGCTCGCGGTAAGGCGTGGTGTTAAAATGCGCGCGGTAGCATTTTGAGAAATGCGACGGAGAGGCAAAGCCGCTGGCCAGCGCTACATTGATCACGCTCATATCGGTCTGCATCAACAGGTTGCGCGCCTTTTGCAGCCGCAGCTCCATGTAATAGCGCTTGGGCGAGCGGTTCAGATAGCGCCGGAACAGCCGTTCGAGCTGGCGGGTAGACATGCCCGCCTGCACCGCCAGTTCGGGCGGTGAGATCGGCTCTTCCAGATTGCCCTCCATCATTTTGATCACCCCTGAAAGCTTGGGGTGGCGCACCCCGATGCGGGTCGGGATGCTCAGGCGTTGCTCGTCTTTGCCGGTGCGGGCGGTGGTATAGATCATCTGGTCGGCAACCGCATTGGCGATATCCGCGCCGTGGTCGGCCGCGATCAGGTTCAGCATCAGGTCAGCGGTGGCCGCGCCACCAGCGGCGGAATAGCGGTTTTTATCGACCACGAACACAGCGTTTGAAACCGCGAGATCAGGAAAATCCTCAATCAGGCTTTCGCGGTTCTCCCAGTGAATGGTGGCCTTGCGCCCCTCCAGCAGCCCCGCCTTGGCCAAAAAGTATGTGCCGGTGCAAAGCCCGCCACAAGCCACGCCTTTGCGGGCCTCCCGCCGCGCCCAATTCAGCATTTTTTGCGTTACCGCCAGATTTACCCGCGCGCCGCCACAGACCATAATCGTATCTTCGCGCGCCAATTCCTCCAGCCCAGCGTCTGGGGTGATCTTCAGCCCTGACGAGCACGCCACCGCTGCCCCGTCTTCGGTGACCACTTGCCATATGTATAGCTGTTTGCGGGCCATGCGGTTGGCCAGCCGCAGGGCCTCTACCGCGTTGGAAAACGCCAGCAGCGAATAGTTGGGCAACAGCAAAAAAACAAACCGTCGGGCGGAATTTTGGCGGGAATCTGGGCGTAAATCGGACATGGGCACCTGAAAACAAAGTATTGCGGGGAAAAGTTGCTGGAAATACCCTGCGAACCACAAGAAGCATCTTGTAGATTTTATGGCTATGGTCAATAAAAATCCGTCCGCTATGATGGCGGGCGTGAATTTAACCCGGGAGCAACGACAATGGCAAACACTTGGACCAAATCTGACTGGCGCAACAAGCCCCGGATACAGATGCCCGAGTATACAGACGAGGCAGCCCTGAAGGGCGTAACCGACCGTCTTGCCCGATATCCATTGTTGGTGTTTGCCGGCGAGGCCCGCCGCCTGACCCACGCCTTGGGCGAGGTTGCCGAGGGGCGCTCGTTTTTGCTGCAAGGCGGTGATTGCGCTGAAAGCTTTGAGGAGTTCTCCTCTGACATGATCCGCGACACTTATAAAGTGATGCTGCAAATGGCGGTGGTGCTGACCTTTGGCGGCCAGACCCCGATTGTGAAGGTTGGCCGGATGGCGGGGCAATTTGCCAAGCCGCGCTCGGCTGATTTTGAAAGCGTTGATGGTGTCGAGCTGCCCAGCTATCGCGGTGATATCATCAACGGGTTTGAGTTCAGCCCCGAAAGCCGCATTCCCGACCCCAACCGGATGCTGCGCGCCTATACGCAGGCAGCGGCGTCGCTCAACCTGTTGCGCGCCTTTTCGCAAGGCGGTTTTGCCGATATCAAGCGCGTGCATAACTGGACGCTTGAAAGCACCGAAGGCGGCGTTGGCTATGAAGAATACCACCAGTTGGCGCGCGATATTTCCAAAAGCCTTGCCTTTATGGAAGCCGCCGGTATTTCGGGCGAAACCGTGGATGCGATGAAGCGCGTCAGCTTTTACACCAGCCACGAAGCCTTGTTGCTGGAATATGAAGAGGCGCTGTGCCGGCAAGATAGCGAGACCGGCGACTGGATTGCCGGCTCTGGCCATATGATCTGGATCGGCGATCGCACCCGCCAGCCTGACGGTGCGCATGTGGAGTTTGCCCGCGGGGTGATCAACCCGATCGGGCTTAAATGCGGGCCGAGCATCACCGAAAGCGACCTGCTGACCCTGATAGACAAGCTCAACCCTGAAAATATCGCGGGGCGGCTAACGCTGATCTGCCGTTTTGGCGCGGGCGAGGTCGGCAGCCATCTGCCAGCGCTGATCCGCGCGGTAGAGCGCGAGGGGCATAAGGTGGTTTGGTCTTGTGATCCGATGCATGGCAACACCATTAAATCCGCCAGCGGCTATAAAACCCGCCCGTTTGACCGGGTGCTGGGCGAGGTGCAGGAGTTTTTCGCCATTCATAAAGCCGAGGGCACCCATGCGGGCGGGGTGCATTTTGAAATGACCGGCAAGGATGTGACCGAATGCACCGGCGGCTTGCGCGATGTGAAAGACGAAGACCTTTCCAGCCGTTACCATACTGCGTGCGATCCGCGGCTGAATGCGGCGCAATCGCTGGAACTGGCGTTTTTGGTGGCGCGCGAACTGCAAGCGCAAAACGAGGCCCGCGCCCGTGGTTGAATGGGTTATGGTGCTGACCTCGGCTAACGGGGTCAGCGATGCGCAGGTGGCGGCGGCGTGTTCGGGTTTGGATGCGGTGGCGCCGCGTCGACTGTCGGATTGCGCGGTCGAGGTCGCCCTGCGCGGCGCGCGGCAGGCGGTGGCGCTTGCGGGGGTGGACGTGAACTTTGTGCCCAAGGCCAACCGCCGCAAAAAGCTGTTGATCGCCGATATGGACAGCACGATCATCACGGTCGAGTGCATTGACGAACTGGCCGATTTTGCCGGTGTCAAAGACGCGATTTCAGCCATTACCGAAGAAGCGATGCGCGGCGAGCTTGGCTTTGAGGAGTCGCTGATCGCGCGCGTGGCGCTGCTGCGGGGGCTGGACGAAGGCGCGTTGAAACGTTGTTATGACGAGCGCATTGCCCTGAACCCCGGCGCGCGGCAACTGGTAGAGGGGATGAACGCCAGCGGCGCGCATACGGCGCTGGTTTCAGGCGGGTTTACCTATTTTACCACGCTGGTCGCGGCCGATGCGGGCTTTGCCGAAAATCGCGCCAATGTGTTGCAGATTGTGGGCGGGGCACTGACCGGTGCGGTGGAAATGCCGATTTTGGGCCGAGAGGCCAAGCTGGAAGCGATGGACGACATATGCGCCACGCTTGGCATTACCCGCGCCGATGTGATTACGGTGGGCGATGGCGCCAATGACGAGGCGATGATAGCAGGGGCGGGTATTGGCGTGGCCTATAAGGCCCGACCGGCGCTTAAGGCAGCGGCGGATGTGGTGCTGGACCATAGCGACCTGAGCGCCATTCTGGCTGTTCAGGGCATGGGTGCGGTGGTTTAATCGTCGTCCTGAACCAGCTTCAGGTGACCGCGTTTTTTGGGGGTTGGCAGGGGGTGTTCGGTTTCGGAAACCGCGTGAAACCCCTGCGGGCGGAACGGCTCTATTTTTTCGGAAAACCCGACAGCGACTTCTTCGCTATTGCTGCCAAGGGCGCTGATCGGGGTCAGCTTTTGGCTGGCAATGGCAAAGCGCAGCGGCGCGGTAAAGCTGGTTTGCGGGTAAGATATGCAACCGATCACGCGGTTGATCTCGCCCATGTCACTGCGCAGCGGCAGCAATATCATGTTAACCTCGACCACCTTGCCGGTCAAATCACGGCCCTCTAACGCCAGTTCGCCAATCGCGGGGCGCACCAGAATTTGCTCTAGCACTTTTTGGATCTTGTCACGCTCGCTATGCTGCATGAAGCTGGCGGCAGACTGGCCGCGCACCTCCATCCCCATCATGTCGCACAGGTTCATACCCGCCAGACGGGCGCGAAAATCGCCCTTGGCGATGCGCTCGAAAATAAAGGTGTTTTCCAGCGCGTCGGGAAAGACCCTCGGGTCGATCTCGCAACGGTTCGGCACGTTTGAGTGGCTGCGCAGGGCGCTCCAATGCTCGAATAGATTGTTAAAGATCGGGTTTTGCATGTTTTTTTCTTTTGCGTTGTTGTTCATGTTTACCTGCCTGTACTGGCTAATATAGTAACTTATGCAACAAGAATAATAGAATTTTAGGCGTATGTAACCAGTTGCTGTAATATATCGTTAATATTAGCGGTGAATGGCGCATTGCGCCTGTCGCCTTTGTGACAGCGAAATCGAATAAGTTAACAGAATCAAAAGGCTTAAGGCGAGGTGGCGAAAGCTTGCCGAAGCGCCGGTAATTTTAATAAAACTGGCGCGGTTTGCGGTTTTGGCTGGACAGCGGGCGGCGGCATTGGGCAAATACAGTTGAAACCTGTAGGAGACACCGATGAAACTGGCCCGCCGCGGACTACTGATCATACTGTCATCGCCCTCTGGTGCGGGCAAATCAACCCTGTCGCGCCGGGTGTTGGAAGACGACGCGCAGGTGGTGTTTTCGGTCTCGGCCACCACCCGCAGCCCCCGCCCCGGAGAGGTTGACGGGCGCGAGTATTTTTTCAAATCGCGGGCGGCGTTTCAGGCGTTGGTGGCCAGTGATGGCATGCTTGAGCACGCCGAGGTGTTCGGTAATTTTTACGGCACCCCGATTGCGCCGGTCGAGGCGGCGATCAAGGCAGGGCGGGATGTGCTGTTTGATGTTGATTGGCAGGGCGGGCAGCAGATACGCAACTCGGCGTTAAGTGATTCGGTGGTGTCGGTATTTGTGCTGCCGCCCAGCATTGCCGCGCTACAGGCGCGGTTGCTGGCGCGCGGGCAGGATAGCGACGATGTTGTGGCCAGCCGGATGGCGCAGTCGCGCAGCGAGATCAGCCATTGGGCCGAATATGATTATGTGCTGATCAACGGCGATGTCGACAAGGCCGAGGCCGACCTGCGCGCGATTGTGCAGGCCGAGCGGCTGAAGCGGGCGCGGGTGACGGGGTTGAACGCTTTTGTGGCCGATCTGAACGCGGAATACGAGGCGATGCAATGATTTATGAACTTGATGGCGTGGCACCGGTATTGCCCGATAGCGAATACTGGATCGCCGACGAGGCGGTGCTGATCGGCGATGTGCTGGTCGAGGCGAATGTCTCTATCTGGTTTGGCGCGGTGCTGCGCGGCGATAATGAGCGCATAACCGTGGGCGCGGGCAGCAACATACAGGAAAACGCGGTGCTGCATACCGATCCGGGCTATGTGCTGCGCATTGGCGCGGGCTGCACCATTGGCCATAAAGCGATGCTGCATGGCTGTGAGATTGGTGAAAACAGCCTGATCGGCATGGGGGCGATTGTGCTGAACGGGGCTAAAATCGGCCGTAACTGCCTGATCGGGGCGGGCGCGTTGGTGACCGAGGGCAAGGTGATACCGGATGGCTCGTTGGTGGTGGGGTCGCCCGCCAAGGTGGTGCGGGCGCTGGGCGACAAGGCGGTGGCGCAGCTGGCGGAATCTGCGCGGCTTTACCAACGAAAAATGCACACATATCGCCGCGGGCTGAAAGCGCTGGGGTAACAGTGGCGCAAGCCCCCTGCGGCAGCGGGCTGCCCGCCGCTTCGGTTTTTGGCTGTCGCCAAAAAGCCTGCGCGATTGGGCGGTGGCCTCGCCTTCGGCTCGGCGGCGTTTTGTCTTGGGCTGCGCGCGGCGGTGCTTGGCCTTGGGCTGCGATCAGAGGGCGATTGTTGCTGGGTTAGGGGCGGGTCGCGACGTAGCCTGCGTTGTTGATCACGCGCAGGGTTTTGGTGATTTCATTGCCACCCCCGTCGGCTGTAACGCAACGAATATCACGAAACCCGTTGGAGAAACTGTCAAGATAGGTGAACGAACGCGTGCATTCAAACGCCCCGAACGAGATGTTTTGGCCCCGCCATGAGCGGGTGATCACATAGATCACGCTAGAGCCGCTATCGGCCACGATCGCATAGATAGAGAACTCGGAACCGGGGGTGAATTCTTGCTCCAGCGCGGGCCAATCGACAAATAGTTTGCTGTCGGCGGGTTGAAATTGCGCCAATGCCGGGCTGGCGAGCAGGGCGAAAACGAGGGCGGATAGTGTGCGAAACATCAGGGCTCCTAAGCTGGGGGTGCCGCTAGTTTAGGGGCATTAGGGGCGTCTGTGAACCTGTTTTGGCGGTGATGCCAAAATAATGCCGTTCAGAAGCTTAGGGCCAACCGCGCCTCGGAAAGCTCGGCGGTTAGCGTGATGCCTTGGGCCAACAGGCATTGCCGCGCCAGCGTGAACTGGATGGTTTTGGCGCTGACCGGCGCGATTGCCGCGCCATCGGTTACATGCGCCCATAGATCAGCGGGGGCTTTTACGGGGGGGGCCGAAACCGTGATCTCCCAGCCCGAGGTGGTGGGGGCGCAAGTAATCACGCCGCCGCGCGGCAAGCTGGATTCGACGCATAGTAACAGCAGGTAAAAGGTTTTCACCAACCGCCGCTCGCGATCCCCCCATGGCGCGGTAAAGGTGATTTCCAACCGTCCGCCGGTGAACATCTCGGCCGCGATGCGCTGGGCCTCGGCCCCGCCGATCAGGCTGCCGCCACTGGCCCCGAACGCAAGCCGAAAGAACTTTAGCTTGGCCGCCGCCGTCTGGGCCGACTGCCCCACCAGCTCCAGCTCGGGCGAGGGGCCGGTGAGCGCGGTCATCAGCTCAATCCCGTTGCCGATCGCGCCAACAGGGCTTATGAGATCATGACATATGCGCGAGCTCATCAGCTCGGAAAGGGATTCTTGCATGTTTGGCCCCTGTTTTGGGAGGAGATTATGAACGCTATACTGGCACCCGGAATGCGGGTGCGCCACCCCCAACAGCCCGATTGGGGCATTGGGCAGGTGCAATCGGTGATCGGCAACCGCATTACCGTTAATTTCGAGCACGCCGGCAAGGTGGTTATCAACGGTGATGTGGTCAGCCTTGATCTGGTTGGGTAAGCCAGTTTGGTTAACAAATGATAAACAGCGCTTGTGGCACTGCCCGGGTTTCAGTAAATACGCATGAAAGTTTCGGGGGCGATCAGCCGATGGAAAGTAGCCAGTTTGACGTGCGCCTTGCCAAGGACGCGGCCGATATTCGCGCCGCCCAGCGGCTTCGTTATGAGGTGTTCGTTGAGGAAATGGGCGCCAAAGCCAGCCCGGA
>CAYWXQ010000021.1:0-20409 GCA_964462475.1 uncultured Rhodobacterales bacterium
CCGTGCGGGTGGTTGGCTTGCGGGTATTCGGGGTGGGCGTGATCATGGTGATGGTCATGCCCGTGATCGTGGCTGTGTCCGTGATCATGGCTATGGTTGTGGCTATGTTCCATATCCAGCCGGCAGGCACCGGTGCAAAAATCGTCGCACAGATCGCAGGTTTCAACCGTGGCACCCGGGGCATTGGCGCCTTGGCCTTCCACATGGTGGTGGTGGCTTTCCTGCACCGCGCCTTGTTCGGCCTCGAAGCCCAGCACGGTTTCGCGATATTTGCACATGCCGCAATTCATGTTGTTGCTGCCGTCCAGAATCTCGCGCACCCGTTCGGCGAAGGTCTCTATCACCTTTGGGTGGTCGTTCAGATAGCCCGCTTTAATGAAGGTAATATCAGGGTATTTGGCGGCAGCCTCGTCGGTAAAGCCGTAAATCCGGTCAATCAACACACCGGCAAACAGGAAGTAAGGAAACACAATCACCCGCTTGTAACCAAGCTTGGCGACATGGTCGAGGCATGGCTCGACCAGCGGGAAGGTAACACCCGAATAACCGACCTCGCACCAGCCAAAACCCAGCCCCTCTTGCAACAGCCGCGCCACTTTACTGACATTGGCATTGGCATCAGGGTCAGACGCCCCGCGGCCGATAACCACAAGGCAGGTTTTGTGCAGGGGCAGCTCGCCATGCGCGCTGTTGGCGCTTGCAACCGCTTCGTTTATGCGGTCGGCCGCGGCGTCCAGCATCTTGGGGTCCACCCCTAATTCGCGGCCATAATCCACCTGCACACCATGCTTGGCGGCATAGGTGTTTAGCACCGTGGGGATGTCATTTTTGGCGTGCATCGCGGCAAAAAGCATGCCGGGCACTGCTAAAATATGGTCACACCCCGCGTTGCGCAGGTTATCCAGCCCGTCGCGCATCACCGGATTGGCAAATTCGAGATAGCCGTAATCAACCGGCCAATCAGGGAAATGCGCCTTTAGCCCCTCGGCAACCTGCGCAAATTCATCAACCGCCTTTTGGCTGCGTGAGCCGTGGCCACAGACCATAACGCCGATCTTGCTCATGCGATCACCCCTGCGGGCAGGCGAAAATTATTTAGGTATTGCATATCTGTTCCTTCAATCCGTGAAGGAAACGCCGTGTCATTGACAGTTCCGGTCAAGGCCCCCGATTTGGGTAGGCCCGCACCGAACGCGTTTCCAGCCCCGACATGGGGCACCGTCCATGGCGCCTATATAAACCCGCCCCCAAACCCCCGCAAGCCTGAAAACGACCCCGTAGGGTGGGGTTTTACCCCCCCCCACCACTGACCCCCACTAGCCGGCTAGCAATGCCGCCTCCATCGCCGCGCCCAGCCGCAACAGCCGCGTTTCATCCAGCGGCGCCCCCATCGCCATAATACCGCAACCGGCGGTATCCGTGGGCAGGGTCAGGGCGCACAACCCCATCAAATTACCGATACGGGTGTTGTTCAGCGCCAGCAGGTTTTCCGAAATAAAATAGTCACTGTCGCTCAACAACCGCTCGCGATCCGGCGGCAAGATCGAGCTCGACGGCACCAGCACCGCATCAAACCCCGCCGTCAGCGCCATATAGTCTTGGCGAATGCGCTTTAACTCTTTCCAGCGCCGCACATATTCAACCCCTGAAAACTCGCGCCCTGCCTCGAACCGCTGGCGCACGGGGCCATACATTTTATCTGGGGCGGCCTCTATTTCCTTGCCCCACTGGGCATAGGCCTCAACCACAAACAAACAGCCCGCGATATCCATCGCGCGTTGAATACCGGCAAAGGTCAGGCGGGTAATGGTCGCGCCCGCCGCTTCAAAGCGCTGCAAGGCTGCCTCAAAATCAGCCATCGGCTCGGGGCGGCAATGGTCAAGCGCCACGGTTTCCAGCACCGCCAAACGGGTGCCGCTCAGGCTTGCCCCGCTTAAATCGGGCGCTTTTGGCCCGCCCATCGCTGCCAGTAAATGCCCCGCATCCGCCACCGAGCGACAAAGCGGCCCGACCGTGTCAAACTTGCTGCAAAGCGGCACCACGCCTTCAAGCGACAGCAAACCGGCCGTGGTTTTCAGCCCGACAAGGTTGTTCCACGCCGCCGGAATGCGCACCGACCCGCCGGTGTCAGAGCCAATGCCCGCCGCCGCCAGCCCGAACGCCACCGAGGTCGCCGCCCCCGAGGACGACCCCCCGGGGGCCAGTGCGGGATTATGCACATTGGGCGGGGTGGCGGTGACGGGGTTCAGGCCAAGGCCTGAAAACGCCAGCTCGGTCATATGGGTTTTGCCAAGGCAAACCAGACCGGCGCGGGTGGCGTTTTGCAGCACCACCGCGTCTTGCTCTGGCACCCGCCCCTTGAGCAGGGCACTGCCGGCCTCGGTCACTATGTTGGCGGTATCAAACAGGTCTTTCCAGCTAATCGCCACCCCGTCCAGCGGGCCACGGCGGGTGCCGTTTTGCGCCCGCTTGCGTGCCGATGCGGCCTCTGACAGCGCCCGATCAGCGGTGGTGCGGGCAAATATAAGGTCACGATGCCGGTGCTGGTCGATCGCCGCCAAAAAAGCCTCGGTCAGGGTCACGGGGTCGATTTCACCGGCCTCTATTCCCTTGCCCAGCGCGGTCGCGCTCATGCTCTGCCAGCTGTCTTTCATCGCCGTTTCCTTTCGGGGTTTTCTGGCAGCCTAGCGCCAATTTCGGCAATGGACAATGGCCGGATTTAAGCGCAAAATGAGCGTATGAAAATGGATGCGGAAATTTTGATTGTCGGTGGCGGGCTAAACGGGCCGGCACTGGCATTGGCGCTGGCCTCGGGCGGGCTTTCTTCGGTAATTATTGATGCTGTGCCGCTGGCCAACCGGCGCAAACCGGCGTTTGACGGCCGCGCCTATGCGCTGTCGCTGACCTCGGCGCGGATGCTTGACGTGCTGGGCATTTGGGGCACCGTTGCCGCCGAAGCGCAGCCGATGCTCGACATAAAGGTGTCAGACGGCACGCCGGGGGAAGGCGCCGCACCGTATTTTGTGCATTTTGACCATAACGAAATTTCCGAAGGCCCGATGGGCCAGATGCTGGAAGACCGCTATCTGCGCCGCGCCCTGCTTGATGCGGTTAAAGCCGCGCCGCTGATCAGCCAGATCGCCCCCGCCAGCGTCGTCGCCCAGCAAATTCACAGCAGCCATGCCGAGATCACGCTGGAAGATGGCCGCACCCTGCGCGGGCGGGTGCTGGTGGGGGGCGATGGCCGCCGATCCGGCGTGGCGATGCGCGCGGGCATTACCCGCGTGGGCCACGATTACCACCAATCCGGGTTGGTATGTGCGGTCAGGCACGCGCGGCCCCACAATGGCGTGGCTTACCAGCAGTTCATGCCCTCTGGTCCGCTGGCTATTTTGCCGCTGACCAAGGACCGCTCGGCGATTGTCTGGACCGAAACCACCGCCCGCGCCGCCGAAATTGCCGCGATGTCCGATGCGGCTTTCATGGCCGAGCTACGCCCGCGGTTTGGTGATTTTCTGGGCGAAATCAAGCTGGTCGGCAAGCGTTATTCATATCCGCTGAACCTGACGGTGGCCAATGAGTTCGCGCAAGCGCGGTTGGCGCTGGTGGGGGATGCTGCACATGGGATCCACTATTTGGCCGGACAGGGGTTAAACCTTGGATTGCGCGATGTCGCGGCACTGGCCGAGGTGCTGATTGATGCTGCACGCCGTGGTGAAGACATTGGCAACCATCTGGTGCTGACCCGATATGCCCATTGGCGCGGGCTGGATACGGCGGTTCTTACTGCGTCGACAGACCTGATTAACAAACTGTTTTCAAACGATAGTCCGCGATTGCGTGCCGCGCGGGTGGCGGGGCTTGGCGTGGTAAACGCCCTCCCCGCCGCGCGCCGCGGTTTAATGCGTGAGGCGGCAGGCTTGTCGGGTGATCTGCCGCGCCTGCTAAAAGGTCAGGCGATATAAAAACCCCCTAGACGTCGCCGCAGGGGTTATATATACTCGTTAAGGTGGTATTAGTTGATGGTCCAGGTGCCGACTTCGCACACATTCAGGCCCATGCGGGTTACCTCGTCGCCGTCAACAAAAATGGCGCGCAGATCCCAAATGCAATAGCCCGAGCCGTCATCAAGGTTGAAGTCAACCGACCGGCCGGAATATAGCATATCCGCGCCAAACCAGTCGCGGCCCCAGCTGCGTTGATCGCGGTTGGAGGCGTAAAATTCCCGCATGGTGACGCCGGAGTTGTTTTCGATGGTCACCCACCGGTTTTGGGCCTGTGCCGCTGCGGTGCTGATGAATAGTACGAAAATAGTGAATAGTGTACGCATGGTTTGTCCTCTCGTTTGGCTTTATTATTATTGTCGGTATTGTGCCAAAAATAGCTTAATTACGGTTGGAAGCACGGTTTGGCCTGGCCTGATACGCGACCCGGTGGCCAAAAACGGCTGTTTATTGCTGGTTGGTATTGGTAGTGCTGGTTGCGGTCAAAATCAGAACGGCAACAATCACCGCCGGAATCAACCAGTTGGCAAAGCTCACATTCATGCTTGGCTCGATTTCGATATTCATGTTTTGCGGCGCTTCATAGGTGATGCTGCCGGCACTGGCGCTGAAAGACATTAGCGAGATCATGCCCGCCGCAAGAAATTTTTTCATAGGTACCTCCAAAATTGTTGTGGCACACATTCTGCACGGATCACGAAAAAGTGCAACGATTCATGTTAGATGGCAGTTTACATGGCTGTGCCCGGTGTCGCCTAGGCGCGGGCATAGGGGCGCAGGGCCTCGTTTTGGTCAACCCGCCGGAACAGCACAATAGCCCCGCTGGAAAAGCGCGGGTCATAGGCAAAACCGCGTTCGGCCATAGTGCAAAACACCGCCGCCACGCCCTTTAGGCCGGTAATATGGTCGTGCAGTTCAAGATAAACGCGGTCCACGCAGCACAGCTCGGCATCCTTGAACAAAAACGATTCCGCGCCCTCGATATCGCACACAATCAGCGATACCTGGGCCTGTTTCAGCAGCGCGTTCAGCCCGCGCACCGGCACATTTACCGTTGATACATATGGGTTTGGCCCTGCTGCCAGCGACCCCATCCAGAAATCGGTGCGCTGGTAAAACGTGGCGCTGCCGCTGTCGTCATCGCCCAATACCACGTTCAGCCGCTCGGCGTTTTCAACCCCGTTCAGCCGGTGCAAACGCCGCATAAACGGCAGCAGGTCGGGGTTGGCCTCAACCGAGATCACCCGCGCCGCAATACGCGCTATCAAGGTTGAAATAAAGCCGATCCCTGCGCCGATATCGAGCACGATATCATCTGCCTTGACGATATGCGGAATTTGCGCGGCTTCCTCAGCCTCAAAACAGCCCGCCAGTATCGCCGCCTCGATCGGCGGGGTAATGATGGCCGGATCAAACGGAATCAACACCCCCTCGGATTTTAGCGTATTTTCGGCGAATTTTAGATGTGTTTGCATCGCCGCAGGGTGCACTCAAAACCTTAACGAAGGGTTAACCACCTATGGATGAACGTGAGGGTCACTTTTCTAGTTGGGGCTGGCAAGCAGGTTGTCGGCCTGTAGCGCGATACTGTCGCCGGTGCTGACAATTGCGGCCAGTTGCAAAATTTGGCCGCGCAACAGCGGGTCGGGGCTGGCATTGGCCACAAGGGTCAGCGCCCGCGCCAGCGTTGCAAGCACGGGCAGCGGCAGGCCGGGGTCGGCGGCATTGGCAAGGCTGGTTGCCAGCGCCACCAAAAGCCCGCGATCATTGCCCGCAGCGGCGATTTGCGCCAACAGCGCGGTAATGGCACTGTCGCAATCGGGCGTCGGGGTGGCCAGACAAAAACCGGTTACCGGCGCGATCTCTGCGCTTAGCGTATTGCCTTGCGCCGCTGCCGAAAGAGGAAGGCCGATCAGTACCGCCAGAATGGTCAAAAACTGTTTCATGGTCTCTAACTTTACCCGTGCAAATATTAAGCATTTATTAACAAATTTACTAAAATTATAGCCAAGCGCGGGCGCCGGGTGCCGGGAGGTCCGGCTTTCGGCGGGCGCTGGGCGATAGGGGTGTTTTTGCAGGGGGTTCAACACAGTTCACGCGGCGTTTTGCTGGCGGTGGTTTTTCTGGGGCTGTCGGGCCTGACGGGCGCATTGGCGCTGGGCGAATCCCGGGCGCTGGGTTTTGGCGCGCGCGGCGGGGTGGTGCCGGGCTTGGCGCTGTCGCTGGCGGGCGACAGGGCGGTGCTTGCGGGGTGCTTGCGGGCGGCAAGCTCGGCTTCTGGGCGGCTGCTGGTGCCGCCCGACCGTGCGGCGTTGCTAACCCCGTGTCTGGCGCGGGCCGAAACCATAGCCACCAGCGCGCCAGATAGTTTTGGCTGGGCGGTGCTGGCCTATTTGCGCCGCCAAACCGGTGATACTGCGGGGTTTAACACGGCGATGCTGCGCTCATACCAGAGCGGCGCAAACGAAGGCTGGGTCGCTGCGCTGCGTCTGCGCTTGGCCGAAACCAACTGGTTGTTACTGACCGCCGAGGCCCGCCGCTTGCACCGGCAAGATCTGGTGTTGCTGCTGCAAAGCCCGCAGGCGCGTGGCGCATTGGCGCGGCGCTATCTGGTCAGCCCCGGGTTTCGGGCGCGGGTTAGCGCAGCGCTGGCGGCGGTGCCAATACAAAAACAGCAAGAATTCCTGTCTATTTTGCGCAACGCAACGCGGGGTGGTGATGCCGCTTAGCGCCCATAATCTAGCGGCGGGGCTGCTGTTGGCGCTGCTGGTGCTTTCGCCCCTGCCCGGGGGTAGCAACGGCGCGGTTTACTGGCTGTTGTCGGCGATGGTGGTGTTTGCTGCGGCGGCGCTGTTTTTCGCTGGCGCGGGGCCGGTGCAGGCTGGGCTGATCGGGGGGGTGTTTGCGGTTTATCTGGCTTTTTTACTGGTGCAGATCATAGCCGGTATTTCGCTGGCGCCCCGGGCCAGTGCTTTGGGGCTGATCCGGCTGTTTGGCTACGGCGTGTTTTTTTACCTGATGGTGCAACTGGCGCACAAACGAACGCTGGTGGTGGTGTTTGTTTCTGTCACCGCCTATGCGCTGCTGGGGTTTGTGATGCGCTATGGCGGGCCTGATATGGCGGCGATTTTGGGGCCCGATGCCTATCCCGGCAGCGCCTCGGGGCCATTTGTTAACCGTAATTCCTTTGCCACCTATCTGGGGTTTGGCCTGCTGGCGGGGCTGGGGCTGGCTGGGCGGCACTGGCGCAGGCGGGGTGACCCTGCCTTGGTGCCGTGTCTGGCGGGCTTGGCGGTGATCGCGGTGGTGCTGGTGTCCAGCAATTCGCGCATGGGGCTGGCGGCAACCGGGCTGGCGCTGATGGCGCTGGCGGTGGGCGCGCAAGGGTGGCCAAGGTGGGGGCGGCTGGCGCTGGCCCTGCTGGCGCTCGGCGCATTGCTGGCTTTTGGCGCGCCGGTTCTGGCGCGGTTTGATACGCTCGGGGTTGATGTAAACGTGCGGCTGGCGCTTTATGCACAGGTGCTTGATATGATTGCGGCGCGGCCATGGCTTGGGGTCGGGCTGGATGCTTTTGCCCCTGCCTTTCAGGGCTTTCACCAAAGCGGGCTTAGCGCCGATCTTGTGTGGGATAAAGCCCATAACAGCTACCTGACCAACTGGGCCGAGGCGGGGCTGGTGTTTGGTTCTATTCCGGCGCTGTTGGGGCTTTGGCTGTTGGCGCGGTTTATTCGCGCGGGGCGGGTGCTGGGGGTGGCGGTGCTGGTGCTGGGCGGGGGCCATGCGCTGGTTGATTTCAGCCTTGAAATTCAGGCAAACATGTATGTTTTTCTGGCGCTTCTGGCGCATGAATACGCGGCCCTGCCCCGGCGTGTCTCCGCAGTAAGTAATCGTGTCTCCGCAACAGGTAATTATGAACAGGAATTCCACCATGAATGAGCGGATAGATTATCGGGCACTGTTTGGCGCGCTGCGGCGACAAGCGCGGCTGGTGCTGGCAGTGGTGTTTTTAACCATAGTGCTGGCGCTGCTTTATGCCTATTCGCGCGCGCCGGTCTATACTGCCACCACCCTTTTGCAAATAGAGCCCCAAGGCCAGAACCTGCTATCGGCCAAAGAGGGCGCGCAGAATTTCGGGATCAACGACATCAGGGTTGCGGGCGAAATCGAGATCCTGCGCTCAGAGGCGGTGGCGCAGCGGGTGGTGCAGGCGGCAGCGCTGCTTGACGACGCCGAATTCGGTGCCAAGGGGCTGGCAGGGGCAGCGGCGCTCAAAAAAACCATCGGTAATTTTTTGCAGGCGCTGACGGTGGTGCGGCGGGGGCAGACCTATCTGGTGTCGGTGCAGGTCAGCGCAGGGCGGCCGGCGCAGGCGGCGGCGCTCAGCACCCTGACGGCGCAATCCTATATAGACAGCCAGATCGAGGCGCGGGTGGCCGGCCTGCGCAGGGTGGCCGGTATTTTGCGCGGGCGCTTAAGCGGTGCACAGGCCGGTTTGCTGGATGCCGAATCGGCGATGGACGGCTTTATCGGCGACAACATCGCGCAGATCGCGGCCCGTCCGGGGGGTGGGGCGATTACCGGTCTGACAACACGGGTAAAAAACCTGCAGGCGCAATCTGCCCGCGCCGAAAGCGAAATTCGCCGCCTGAACACCGCGCTGGCGGCCCAAGACTGGGGCGCGGTGGCACAGACGCTCGACATTAAAACCGAGCTGGCGGCGATAGACGCCGAACTGGCGGCGCAGGCCCGCCTGAACGGGCTGCGCGGCACCGTGGCTGGCCTGCAAGCAGAGGCAAGCGCCGCCCAAGGCCAGTTGCGCAGCGCGGTGCTAAGCGGTGAAATGCCGCCCGATCTGCTGACGCGTTTGTATGGTTTGCAACAGGAATCGGTGATCGCGCGCGCGCAATATGACGATTTTCTGTCGCGGCTCCGCGCGGTCGAGGTGCAGGCCGGTTTGCAGGTGGCGGGGGCGCGAATTGTGTCTCCGGCGCTGGTGCCGATAACCCCCTCGGGGCAAAGCCGCCGCGAATTTCTGGCGCTGGCGGCGGTGCTGGCGCTGCTGCTGGGAAGCGGGCTGGCCTATATGCGTGAATATTTTATTGGCGGGTTCAACTCGGCGGGGCAGCTGGCCGACGGGGTGCGCCTGCCGGTGCTGGCCGAACTGCCTGCAGTAAAGCCGGTATCGGGCGCGGGCGACCCCAGCGCCGCCGAGCTGATGCGGGTGCAACCAATGGGCGCCTACGGCGAGGCGATCCGGCGGTTACGGCTGGGGCTGACGCAGGCGATGCCCGATGGCGGGCAGGTGGTGATGGTTACATCCCCCCTGCCGGGCGAGGGCAAAACCGATACCTGTCTGGCGCTGGGGCGCGCCTATGCCGCCGCCGGCCAGCGCTGTTTGCTGATAGATTGCGACCTGCGCAAACCCCGTATCGGCCGCATAACCGGTCTCGGCACCCAGCATGGCCTGCACGATATGCTGTCCACCGGCGCCGCGCTGAAAGGGTGGGTGCAGCAAGACCCGGGGTCGGCGCTGTATATCCTGCCCGGCGCGGGCCCTGCGGGGGTGCCGACCGACGATCTGCTGGGCGGCCCGCGCTTTGCGGCGCTGCTGGCCGAGGCCCGCAGCGCCTATGATATTGTGTTGCTAGATACCCCGCCGCTGCATCCGGTGGTTGACGGGTTGTATCTGGCACCGCAAGCCGATGCGGTGCTGCTGCTGGTCGCCTCGGCCCGCACCCCGCAGCGCGATCTGCGTGCGGTTTTGCCCGCGCTGATGGCGGCGAAATCTGCCAATACCCCGGTGCTGCTGGCGCTGGGCCAAGTGCAGCAAAAAGCGCTGGGCTATGGCAAGAAATATGCGCAGTATTATCAATAAACTGTTAATATTAACCAATTTTTAACGTCCCGTTAACCAACAACCCCGCAAACTGCCGTGGTCGGGCAGGTCCGCTACGGTCGCTAAAATTTTACTAAAATTTTGCCGATACCGTCAGGGCCGCGCCCCGCGGTGTAACGGGTAGGGGAGTAACGGGTTGGGTGATATTGCATGGGGGCCTGTGATTGCGGGCATGGGCGTTTCGCTGCTGGTGGCGGCAGCGCTGGTTGTAACCCGAAAATGGCACGGGCATCTAAGTTTTGATAGCGATAGCGGGGTGCAGCGGGTGCATCAGGGGCAGGTGCCGCGCGTTGGCGGGCTGGCGCTTCTGGCGGGCTTGCTGGCGGTGTGGGCGCTGATGGACGGCGCGGTGGCGGGGCTATGGGGGCTGTTATGGCTGGCGGCAATACCGGCGGTGCTGGCGGGGCTGCTAGAGGACGTAACCAAACGCGTCGGGGTCAAGGCGCGGCTGATGGCGACGGTGCTGTCGGGGGTTATTTTTGTGCTGCTCAGCGGTTATGCGGTAACGCGGGTTGAGCTGGCGCTGCTGGATGCGCTGTTGGCGCTGCCGGTGCTGGCGCTGCTGTTTTCGGGCTTTGCCATTGGCGGCATTGCCAATGCGGTCAACCTGATAGACGGCTTTCACGGGTTGGCGGCGGGCACGGTTATATTGGCACTGCTGGCTTTTGCGCTGGTTGCGGGGCGGGCGGGCGATAGCGGGCTGGCGCAAATGGCGCTGGTAATGGCGGCGGTTATGGCGGGGTTCATGGTGGTCAACTTTCCGCTCGGGCGGCTGTTTTTGGGTGATGGCGGCGCGTTTTTATCGGGGTATATGCTGGCGGTAATGGCGGTGATGCTGCCGGCGCGCAACCCCGGGGTCTCGCCTTGGGTCAGCCTGGTGATTTTGGGCTATCCGGTGGTTGAAACCGCCGCCACCGCCCTGCGGCGCGGCAAAAAAGCCCGTTGGGGGGATTCCGAGCGCGCGCATCTGCACCATTTGGTGCATATGCGGCTGGCACAGGTGGCGCGGATTAAAACCCCGACCCTGCAAAATGCGCTGACCTCGGTTTGGGTTTGGGTTTTGCCGCTGTCATCGCTTATTTTTGTCGCTATTGTAACCCCGACAACCGCGCAGGCCATGGCGTATCTGGCGGCGCTGGTGGCGGTTTATGCGTTTTGGTACCGGCGCATGGCGGCGGGGGTGCCGGCGGTGGTTTCATTGGCCGCCAACAGCGGTTAGGGTGTTTACACCCGCCAGAACGGCGATACTTTTTGCAAAGGGCAACCCATGACCAAAACCGCGCTGATCACCGGTGTTACCGGGCAGGATGGCTCGTATCTGGCCGAGTTTTTGCTGGCAAAGGGTTACGAGGTTCACGGCATCAAGCGCCGGGCCTCATCGTTCAACACCCAGCGTATCGACCATATTTACCAAGACCCGCACGAGGACCAGCCAAATTTTATGCTGCATTACGGCGATCTGTCTGATAGCTCGAACCTGACGCGCATTATCAAACAGGTTGAGCCGGACGAGGTTTACAACCTCGCCGCCCAATCCCATGTTGCGGTCAGCTTTGAAGCCCCCGAATATACCGCCGATGTTGACGCCCTTGGCACCCTGCGCCTGCTAGAGGCGATACGCCTGCTGGGGCTGGAGCAAAAAACCCGCTTTTATCAGGCCTCAACGTCAGAGCTTTACGGGCTGGTGCAAGAAACCCCGCAAACCGAGAAAACCCCGTTTTACCCGCGCTCGCCCTACGGTGTGGCCAAGCTTTATGCCTATTGGATCACGGTCAATTACCGCGAGGCCTACGACATGTATGCCTGTAACGGCATTCTGTTCAACCACGAAAGCCCGCGACGCGGTGAAACCTTTGTTACCCGTAAAATCACCCGCGCGCTGGCCAATATTTCGCTGGGGCTGGAGCGCTGCCTATACCTTGGCAACATGGACGCGCTGCGCGACTGGGGCCATGCCCGCGATTATGTGCGCATGCAGTGGATGATGATGCAGCAAACAACGCCCGAGGATTTTGTGATCGCCACCGGCGTGCAGCATTCGGTGCGCGATTTTGTGACCCTCGCCGCCGCCGAACTGGGGATAGAGCTGCGGTTCGAGGACACAGGGACCGCCGAGACCGGCGTGGTGGTGCGCGCCGATGTGCAGGGGGTTAAGCCCGGCGATGTCATCGTGCGGGTTGACCCACGCTATTTTCGCCCCGCCGAGGTCGAAACCCTGCTTGGTGATCCAAGCAAGGCCAAGGCGGTGCTGGGCTGGCAGCCCGAAATCACCCTTGGCGAAATGTGCGCCGAAATGGTGGCCGAGGATCTGCAAGCGGCACAGCAGCACGCCTTGTTGCTGAAAAACGGCTTCACCCCGCCATTGGCGCAGGAGGATTAGCAAATGCGGGTATTTGTCGCCGGTCATAACGGCATGGTTGGCCGCGCGATTATCAGGCAATTAAAGGGGGTTGAGGTCATCACCCGTGAGCGCGCCGCGCTTGATCTGCTGGATGCCCGCGCGGTGCGGCAGTTTTTTGCAGACGCGGCCATAGACACGGTTTATCTGGCGGCGGCCAAGGTTGGCGGCATTCATGCCAACAATACCTACCCCGCTGATTTTATTTATGAAAACCTGATGATAGAGGCTAATATCATCAATGCCGCCCACCGCGCCGATGTGCAAAAACTGCTGTTTCTGGGCTCTAGCTGCATTTACCCCAAAAACGCCCCGCAACCGATGCCTGAAACCGCCCTGCTGACCGGCCCGCTAGAGCCGACAAACGAGCCATACGCCATTGCCAAAATCGCCGGCATCAAGCTGTGCGAAAGCTATAACCGCCAATATGGCCGCGATTACCGCGCGGTGATGCCGACCAATCTTTACGGGCCTTATGATAACTTTCACCCCGAAAACGCCCATGTCATTCCGGCGCTGCTGCGGCGGTTTCACACGGCCTCGGGCGACATGGTGATCTGGGGCAGCGGCAAACCGATGCGCGAGTTTCTGCATGTTGATGACATGGCGGCAGCCAGTCTGTATGTGATGGGGCTGGCCGCAGAAACCTACCGCGCGCACACCACCCCGATGTGTTCGCATATCAATGTCGGCACCGGGGTTGATTGCAGCATTCGGGAACTGGCCGAGACCATCGCCACTCTCACCGGCTTTAGCGGCAAGCTGGTATTTGATACCACAAAACCCGATGGCACCCTGCGCAAATTGCTGGATGTATCGCGGTTAACGGCGCTGGGCTGGCAGGCGCAAATCGGCCTGCAGGCGGGGCTGACGCAGGCCTATGACTGGTTTAAACAGCATCAAAACACCTATAGAGGGCGGGAAAATGGCTGAAAACGTGCTTCCGGTAATATTGGCGGGCGGTTCGGGCACGCGGTTGTGGCCGCTGTCGCGCCAGCACTACGCCAAGCAATATCTGGCGCTGGGCGGTCAGGGCACCCTGCTGCAAGACACGGTGGCGCGGCTTCAGGGTTTGGCGCATAGCGCCCCGATGGTGGTATGCAACGAGGAAACCCGCTTTCTGGCCGCCGAACAAATGCGGCAGGCAGCGGTAACAGGCGCGCGTATTTTGCTGGAACCCGCCGGTCGCAACACCGCCCCGGCGATTGCGCTGGCAGCGCTTTTGGCACGGCAAAGCGGTGAAGACCCTGTGTTGTTGGTGATGCCCGCCGACCATGTGGTCGCCGATGCGGGGGGGTTTGCCAGCATCGCGGCGGCGGGGGCCAAGCTGGCGGCAACCGGCGCGCTGGTGACCTTTGGCATTGCGCCCGACCGCGCCGAAACCGGTTATGGATACATTAAAGCAGGGGCGGCACAGGGCGCGGCTTATAAGGTCGAGCGTTTTGTTGAAAAACCCGATGCCGCCACGGCACAAGCCTATCTGGACGCGGGCGAATACTATTGGAACGCGGGGATATTCATGTTTCGGGCCTCGGTATATTTGGCCGAACTTGGCACCCACCGCCCTGATATTTTAACCGCCTGCGAGGCCGCCATCGCCGGCATCACCACCGACCATGATTTCACCCGTTTCGATACGGCGGCGTTTCTGGCCTGCCCGTCTGAATCGGTTGATTACGCGGTGATGGAGCCGACAAAAAACGCGGTGGTCCTGCCGATGGATGCGGGTTGGAGCGATATCGGCTCGTGGTCGGCGCTATGGGCGGCCTCGGCCAAGGACGCGCGCGGCAATTGCGAGATCGGCGATGTGCTAAGCTTGGAGGGCCACGGCAATTACATTAACGCCGGCAGCCGGTTGGTGGCCGCGGTCGGGCTGCAAGACATGGTGGTGGTCGAAACCAAAGACGTGGTGTTTGTTGCCCCAAAAGCGCGGGTGGCAGAGGTTAAGGCATTGGTGGCATCGCTAAAAGCCGACGGGCGCCCCGAGATCACCCACCACCGCGAGGTCTACCGCCCGTGGGGCAAATATGATTGCGTCGATACCGGCGCGCGCTATCAGGTAAAACGCATCACCGTAAACCCCGGCGCCAAGCTGAGCCTGCAAAAACACCACCACCGCGCCGAGCACTGGGTGGTGGTGCGGGGCTCGGCGCTGGTCACCAAGGGCGACAGTGAAATTTTGCTGTCGGAAAACCAGTCAACCTATATCCCGCTGGGCGAGGTCCATGCGCTGGCCAACCCCGGCAAAATTCCGCTGGAGCTGATAGAAGTGCAATCGGGCAGCTATCTGGGCGAAGACGACATCGTGCGCCTAAAGGATAAATACGGCCGCCGCTAACGCAGGCGCGCCAGCAAGGCGGCGGTGGCAAAGCCGTTGGCAGTTATCCCCGCGCTTTGCTGATAGGCAATAATGGCGCTGCGGGTTTTGGCGCCGGCTATGCCGTCGGTGCCGCCGGTGGAAAACCCGCGCGCGCTCAGCAAGGTTTGCAATTCGACAATTTGGTCGCGGGTCAATTCGGCACCGTTGCGCGCCCATGGCATTACAAAATCATCACCACCGCCGATCAGGTCGGCCAGATGCCCCACCGACATCGCATAGGAAACCGAGTTGTTATAACGCTGGATCACCCGAAAGTTATCGTAAACCGCAAAAACCGGGTTGCCCGGCCCCGCAGGCAGCAACAACGCCGCATCGCTATAACCGGGCAGGCGGCGGCCATCGGCGCGGCGCACCCCTAGCCCGCGCCAAACCGCGGCGGGCTGGCGGTTTTTTATGTCGGCCAACGCATAGTCAAAGCCCGCGGGCAGGGTTACCTCTACCCCCCACGGCTGGCCGCGCACCCAGCCGTTGGCGTGCAGGTAATTGGCGGTAGAGGCCAGCGCATCGGCGGGGTTTTCACCCCAGATATTGCGCCGGCCATCGCCATCCCAGTCGACCGCCAGCGCCAGAAAACTGGTAGGGATAAACTGCGTATGCCCCATCGCCCCCGCCCATGAGCCGCGCATGTCACGGCGCGCCACATCACCCGCTTGCAGGATTTGCAGCGCCGCCAGCAACTGCCGCGCGCCATAACGGGCACGGCGGCCGTCATAGGCCAGTGTGGCCAGCGCCTCTATGGTATAGGTGTCGCCACGGTTCTGGCCGTAATTGCTTTCAACCCCCCAGATCGCGGTCAGCACCTCTGAATCGACCTGATAGCGGTTTTCTATTTTGCGCATCAACCCACGCAACCGGCGGCGGTTTTTCTGCCCCTCGCGAATACGGGTGTCAGACACCGCCGTGTCCAGATACTCCCAGATCGGCTTGCTGAATTCGGGCTGAAAACGGTCGGCGTCGATCACCGACCGGTTTAGCGTTACCCCCTGAAAGGCGCTGTCAAACATCTGCGGGTCAATACCGTTGGCGATGGCGCGGGCCTTGAACCCTTGCTGCCATGCCGCAAAATCGCCTTGCGCCAGGGCGGGCAGGCTTCCGGCCCATATCACCACCAGCAGGGCCGCCATAAACTTGAGGCTTAAATTCATTATTTTACGCTTTCTGCAGGTGAAATATTGCAAAATGTGATTATATGATCCGCGACGCCGACGAAACATTGGCAAACAACCTTAACGGAGGGGCTCCCCCATGTCACTTACCAGAAGAAACTTCATCAAGGCAACCGGTGCCAGCGTGTTCTTGCCGGCGCTTACCGGCCGGGCATGGGCGGCCGAGGGCGGCGCGCCGCTGCCGATCCCAACGCTGATGGACCTGCGCGGCGGCACCCGGGGCGACCTGACAGCCCAACTTGGCACCAGCAATTTTTTGCAAGGCAAGTCAACGCAAACCGCGGGCTATAGCGGCGCGTATCTTGGGCCGGTCATTCGGGTAAACCGGGGCGAAACCACAAAACTGACGCTGGGCAACACCATTGCCGAACCGGTTTCGGTGCATTGGCACGGCCTGCTTATCGAGGGCAACCAGGATGGCGGCCCCCATAGCCCGGTTAAACCGGACGCCGTGGTCAATGCCGCGCTCGACATCGACCAACCCGCCGCAACGCTTTGGTATCACTCGCATATTCTGGAGCGCACCGGCGCCCATGTATGGTATGGGCTGGCCGGGATGCTGCTGGTTGAAGACCCCGACGCCCCCGACCCCGGCCTGCCCGCCACCTATGGCGAAGACGACCTGCCGATCGTGGTGCAGGACCGGGTGTTTTCCAGCGATGGAAACCTGCTTTACGCCCCGCGCGGGCCTTCGGCGATGGCGGGCTACAGGGGCAGTGAAATTCTGGTCAACGGCGCGATCAAACCCGAGGCCTCGGTGCCCGCAGGGCTGGTGCGGTTGCGGATCCTGAACGGCTCTAACGCGCGGATATACAACTTTCGTTTTGAAGACGGGCGGGCGTTTTCGCAGGTGGCGACCGATGGCGGCCTGCTGCCAGCGCCACAAGAAATGACCGCACTGCGGCTGGCCCCGGCCGAGCGCGCCGAAATTGTCGTTGATTTCAGCGATGGTGCGGCGGTGCGGTTGCTGTCGGGCGAGGATAACAACGCACCCATGGGGGGCATGATGGGGGGCGGCAATGCCAGCCCGAGCATGGACGCGAGCGGCGGGTTCGAGATCATGCGTTTTGCTGTCAACACCGGGTTAACCCCCAAGCTCGCCACCCTGCCCCCGACCTTGGCCGGCGCCCCGGTGCTTGATTTTGGCGAACCGGTGCGGCGCCGCCGCTTCAGCCTTGATATGATGGGTGTGGGGATGATGTTCGGCGGGGGTGGCATGGCGATCAACGGCGCGCCGATGGAAATGGGGGTGATCAACCAGCAGCTTCGGCTTGGCGAGACCGAGATATGGGAGGTCTCGGCCAGCGTTATGCAGCATCCGTTCCATGTGCACGGCACTTCGTTTCAGGTGCTGTCGCACAAAAACCGCCCGGTAGACCCGGTGGCAACCGGCCTGAAAGACGTGGTGCTGGTGGATGGCACCGCCGAAATTCTGGTGCAGTTCAACCGCCCCGCCAGCGCCGATACGCCGTTCATGTTCCATTGCCATATTTTGGAGCACGAAGACGCCGGCATGATGGGCCAGTTTACCGTCACCTGACCTGAATGGCGGCGGGCGACCCCCGCCGCCAGAACCCCCACGCCAAAACCCTGCCGGGGGGGTGCGCGCTCATAAAACGCAGATCAGCCGAGCCCAGGCGCGCGCGGCCCGCTTTAGGGTTAAACCTGGCCCCTGCCTGATGCAGGTTTATCTTTTGCTTGCCGAATTTCAGCGCCCGGCCCATCGCGATAAAAGGCGCTACTGGCGGCGATGTCGGCCACGGTCAGCCCCGGATGGTCAAGCGCGTCAAGCTTCACTTTTAAGCTCCAGCGTTGCCGGTGTCATATCCAGATCTGTCACGCCAAGTGGCTGTTTCGGACGGGCCAGCGCATAGCGGGTGACCCATAAAAGCCGCTCTTCGGCGCGGGTGATGGCCACATATGTCAGGCGCTTCCATAGCGCAATGCCGGCCTCGACCCGCCCCATTTTGGCGGCGATTTGCAGATCAGGGCCAAATACCTGCACCGAGGGCCATTGCGAACCCTGCGCTTTGTGGGTGGTGACCGCCGCGCCGTGCAAAAACGCCGCCCCCATGCGGGCCGCCGATACGATCATCGGTTCTTCGGCATCGGGCAGTTCGATCTGGATAATGCTGGCGGCGTTGACCAGCGGGTCGGGCGCGCCGGTAACATATAACCGGCTGAAACCGGGCTTTTTGCCGGGGCCAAGATAAATACATTGCGCGCCTTTAATCAGCCCCCGCGCCTCCAGGTCTATCCGTTTTTTGCGGTGCTTTATGGGCAGCTCGATACCGTCGCAAATCAGCGGCTCGCCGGTTAGTAGCGCGGTTTCAGGCGCATCATGGGCGCCGCGAAACGCCTGTATCAGCCGAATGCGGGTGGCGTTGCGCCACACCAGCACCGGCGAGCGCGCCATCAGGTCGGCGTCTACCCGCGGGGCCATCACCACGCGGTCGTCTTTTTGCGCGGCTGCGGTTAGCATTTGCTGAAAATCATGGAAGGTCAGCTGTGGGTCCCCCAGCGCGTGGGCAAGGTCTAGGATGGGGTTATCGGCGGCCTGCCGGTGCACGCGGTGCAGCACCAGTTTGCGTTTTTCGGGCAGTTTATCAAACGACATCGCGCCTGATTGCCCCACCGGTGCCAGCTGCGCGGGGTCGCCAAACAGCACCAGCGTCGGGAAAATCTCTTTCAAGTCATCAAGCTGTTTATCGTCCAGCATCGAGCTTTCATCGACAAAGCCGATATCGAGCGGGTCAGAGCGCCGCTTCCAGCCGGTGATAAAGTCAGACCCCCGCAACCCCGCCGTGGCCAGCGCCCCGGGGATGGATTTATGGATCTTGTAAAACGCCGCCGCACGATCAAGCGCCGCTTCGGTCAGGCCCTCGATCTCGGGGCGCTCGGCGCGGCCCTCCAGCCATTCGGCGATCTGTTCGTATTCGGGGTCATAGATCGGGGTATAGATAATGCGGTGAATGGTGGTGGCGGGCACCCCGTGGCGGCGCAGCACGCTGGCGGCTTTGTTGGTCGGGGCCAGCACCGCAAGGGTGCGTTTATCCGGCCGCGGTTTGCCCTCGTAATCGCCGGAGACAACGTCGACTCCGAGAGCATTTACCGCTTCGACCAGCTTGGCCAGCAGCATGGTTTTGCCTGATCCGGCCTTGCCCAGCACCGCCAGCACACTATCAGACCGCCCGGTCGGCGGGGTGAGGCGGTCGTTTTCCAGATCGACCCCTGCTTTGCAGAGCTCGGCGGCAATGGTGTCATAGGCCTCGGCCTGATCGTCAGACAGTATCATATTGGCTCCGCAACTCGGGTTGCGAAATTATAGACGGTTCAAACCATCAACACCAGTGCTAGGCCACCAGAATTTCGGCGCTGTCGAGCATCGGGAAGGAGGCGTCGAACCAGCCCTCGACCTCGGCCGGGGCAATGCCGGATTTGGCGCAGATGCTGGCTTTAGAGACCTCGTCCAGCGCCCAAAGCCCGGCGCTGATCGCCGCTTTGCCTTCACCGGCGGTGCCCAGCACCTCGGGTTCCCAGCCGATGCGTTTATAGATATGCACCATGCGGGCGTCAAACACCCCGACCGAGCTGTCAAGCGCCCAGCGGATACCGGCCTCGCAGCCTGCCAGACAAACCGAGGCGGCAATTGTGCCCGCCAGCTTGCCGGCATTTGGCGACAGGCAAAACCGCGTGGTTTCCCAGATCAGCGGGCTGATGATTTTAACCCCGTCGGTCAGGTTGGTGAAATGATCGTTGATCATGGTGTTACCGGTGGTCGGCAGGTTGCGCATAGAGCCGCCATGGCTGCCATCGGGCAGTTCATAGATCATGTAAAGCGGGTTTTGCGCGTCGTATTCGTCGGTCTCGAAACCGTCGTCACAAACGCTTACGTCCCATTTAAGGCGCTCCTTGAACTGGGTGGCACGGTCGCGAAACATGCTGTCACGAAGTTTGGGAAAGGCGTCAAGTGTGTCGCCGTAAATATACTTAATCATAGGTTGTCTCCTGAAAGCAAAGTGCACCAACTGATGCGTTTAAATCGTTAAAAGATCATTAAACAAAGACACAAAACCGAGGAAACGCTGATCTGCTAAAAGGAGATCAGCCCGCGGGAAAATGCAGTGGTGACTGCATGAATTGTATTCAGCGCGCCCAGTTTTGCACGGGCAGAATCAATATATACACGCAAGGTGTGCTCGGATATTTTAAGCCTTTCAGATATCTGGCCACGGCTGAGCCCCAGCGCCAGATATTTGAGCGAATCTGTCTCGCGGGGCGAAAGATCGCGCCGGTCGGTGTCTTGCTCGGGCACGATAATATCAACCACGCGCCGGTGGATATAGTGAGAGATCAGCATCATATCGCGTTTATACTCCTTCGAGAATTTCTCCCACGAAGCATCGCTGCAATTGTCGTTGATGGTAAAAAGCGCAAATTGCCCGTTGGGGCCGCGAATGGGCACCGAAAGCCCCTGGTTGCAAACCCCTGCCGCGATCGCCTCGCCCAGAAATTCGCGGCTGCCTCTGGCCGACCAGTCAAGCTGCTTCCAGTCCATCGGGTGG
>CAYWXQ010000022.1:0-20401 GCA_964462475.1 uncultured Rhodobacterales bacterium
GGCGCAGGCTATCCTGCATGACCGCGCGCACCGATTGCCCGTCGATCAAAATATCGCCACTTTCAGCATCGCGAAAACGCAACAACAGGTTCACAAGGCTTGATTTACCCGCGCCAGAGCGCCCGATCAGCCCGACCCTTTCGCCGGGCTTTATGGTCAGGTTTATGTGGTCAAGCCCGCCGTAACCCTTGCCGTAATGGTGGGTCAGGTTTTTGATCTGTATTTTGCCCTTTGTCAGGTGCAGCGCAGGGGCGTTCGGGGCGTCTTGCACCGTGTGGGGCACCGAAAGGCTTTGCAACCCTTCACGCATAACTCCCGCATGTTCAAACAACCTGACGGTGACCCACATGATCCAGCCGGTCATGCCGTTCAACCTGATGGTGAGTGCCGCTGCCGCAGCGACTTCACCCACGGTAACGGTGCCCAATGTCCACAGCCAGATCGCGGGGCCGATCACCCCGACCATCAAAAACCCGTTTAATGCCGCCAGATTAAACGTAAGCCGCGTCATCAGCCGCAAGAAGCGCTGAAAGCGCAGGCGTTGGCGTTTCATTGCGCTAAGGGCGTATTGCTCCTCATACTTGCCATGGGCAAACAGCTTGACGCTTTCAATATTGGTATAGGCGTCAACAATGCGGCCGGTGACAAGCGATTTGGTTTCCGACATCCGTTCCGAGGCCCGCGCCACCCGCGTGGCCACGCGGCGCACAAACCAGATATAGACCAGCAGCCAAAGCGCCATCGGCGCAGCAAGGCGCACATCAATGGTCAGCAAAACGAGGATCGCCCCCAGCACATATGTGGTGGCATACCAGATGCCCTCGAGCGTCATATAGGCGCTGTCTTCCATCGCCGGACCCATCTGCATAACGCGGTTGGCCAGCCGGCCGGCAAAATCGTTTTGAAAGAACTCGGACGATTGCCCAAGCAGGTGCTTATGGGCCTGCCAGCGTGCCTGCTCTTGCATATTGCCTGCTAAAGTTTGCTCTAAAAACAGGTGGTTGGAAGTGATTACCAGCGGGCGCAGCAACAGGATGAACAGCGCGGCGAGGCCAAGCTCGACCCCGTGATCAGCCCACATATTTTGCGTGCCCGCGCTGTTCATCATATCAATGATCCGGCCAGAATAAAAGATCAGCCCGCTTTCCATCAACGCGGTCAGCACCCCGAGCGCGGCCATCACCGGCAGCCATTTTTTGAACGGTGCCAACTGGGTTTTAACATAGGGCCAAAGCGTGGCGGGCGGGGTGTTTTTGCTGTGCGGCGCAAAAGGATCGATCAGGTTTTCGAAACGCTTAAACATGCTTGACCTCCTTTGCGGCGGTGATGGACAGCTCCAGCCGAAAGCCGGGCCAGATCGGTAAACGCCAGCAAATACGCGGGCGAAGGGGGTAAATACGCGCGCCTAAATCGCGGGTAAACCAGCCGGGTTGCGGCGCAAAATCGGGGCGGAGGCGGGGATCGCCAGCAAAATAAGGGGGTAACATTGGAGCGCCCTCCTTGGGGCAGATCAGGTGATAAAAACGAAAGCTCGGGGCCAGAAGCCCGCACGCAAAGCAGGGCTTGTCAGCGAGCCGGAAGATACTTTGCGAAGGTCATTTTTACATTCCTGTCCAATGAAAGGTTTGGCCTGTCTACTGTGCCAGCATGTCGCAGTCAACCCATGATTGCCGAAATTTTTTTGTCTGGCACTTAAGCGCAGGAAAAGATAGGAAAGAAACATGACAGATACACCTGATATGACCCCGCAAAAAGCCCGCGCCAGTGAATGGTTTCGCGATATCCGAAACCAGATTTGCCGCGCGTTCGAGGCGCTGGAAGATGCGCAAACCAGCGGCCCGCATGCCGCCCTGCCCGCCGGCCGTTTTGCGGAAAAGCCGACGAAACGCGACAATGGCGATGGCACCGATGCGGGGGGCGGCGAGATGTCGGTGATGCGCCAAGGGCGGGTGTTTGAAAAGGTAGGGGTGAATATTTCGACCGTTTATGGCACGCTTGGCGCGGCGGCGCAGCGCTCGATGTCGGCGCGCACGGGGATGAGCGCCATCAAAGACGATCCGCGATTCTGGGCGGCTGGCATTTCGCTGGTGGCGCATATGCGCTCGCCCAAAACCCCGGCAGTGCATATGAACACCCGCATGTTCTGGACCCCGCATGGCTGGTGGTTTGGCGGCGGCGCCGACCTGAACCCGATGGTCGAGGTCGCGGATGACACCGCGTTTTTTCATGCGCGGCTGGCCGAGGCCTGCGACGCCCACAACCCCGCTTATTACCCGCGCTATAAAAAATGGGCGGATGAATATTTTATGATCAAGCACTGGAACGAGCCGCGCGGGGTTGGCGGTATTTTTTATGACGACCACAATACCGGCGATTGGGAGGCCGATTTTGCCTTTACCCAAGACGTTGGCCGCGCGTTCTTGAAGGCCTTTGTGCCGCTGACCGAAAAGCACATGTTCGAGCCATGGACAGAGGCGGACCGCGAGGTGCAACTGGTAAAACGCGGCCGCTATGCCGAATTCAACCTTGTTTATGACCGTGGCACCCAGTTCGGGTTGCAAACCGGCCACAACCCCGAGGCGGTGCTGATGTCACTGCCCCCCGCGTGCAAGTGGCCGTGAGCCGCATTGCCATTATCGGCTGGGGCTCGCTGATTTGGGATATCGAAATTCTGGCACCCTATGTGACGGGTGATTGGCAAATGAACGCCGGGCCGCAGCTGCCGATGGAGTTTTCGCGGGTCTCGCCCAAGCGAAAGCTGGGGCTGGCGGTGTGCCTAGACCCCGTGGTTGGCGTGCCCTGCCAAACCCATGTGATCGCCTCGGCCCGCGCGGGGATCGAAGCGGCGGTCGAGGATTTGCGGGCCCGCGAGCGAGCGCCGGTTGAGCGGATCGGGGCCTATCACCGCCGTTTTCAGCATGGGCGCATGCCCGAGGTGCTGGAAATTGTTGAAAACTGGTGCGCGGCAAATGGCTGGGATGGCGCGGTCTGGACCGACCTTGAGCCGAATTTTCACGCCCATACCGCGCAGGAATTCAGCGTGGCGCGCGGCATTGCCTATCTTAAAACCCTGCGCGGTGACAGCCTGATCGAGGCCCATAATTATATTCAAAACGCCCCCGCGCAAACCCGCACCCCGCTGCGCCAAGCGCTGGCCACTGACCCGTGGTGGCAGGCGCTTACATAAACAGGCTCAGCAAGATCGACACCCCTGAAAGTGCCAGAATACCCATCACCACACCGTTATATTGCGCATTCCCGAGGCGCTCGAATATCCGCACCCCGATCCAGGCCGCCGCCACCGAAACCGGCACCGCCACCAGCGCCAGCCGCCAGAATTCGGCGGTAATATAGCCCGCCCAGAGCAACATAAAAAACGACAGCACCGACATGCTCAGGTTATAGCTTTGAAATATGCCGCGTTTGGTCGGTTTATCCCAGCGCAGCAGGGTGGCCCAGATGGTGGGCGCCACCCCGACAAGCCCGGCCAGCCCGCCCATAATGCCGCCGATCACCCCGATCACGGGGTTAAAGCGCTCGGCCTTTGCGGGCAGGGTGATTCTCCCCCTGAACACCAGCATTGTGGCGATAAAAACCAGAATGGAGGCCGCCACGAAAGCCTTGAACCAAACCACCGATACCACACCCAGCAGCGCCACCCCGACCGGCACGCCCAAAACGCCGCCCGCCACAAAAGGTGCGGTGTGGCGCAGGTTGATATGTTGCCAGATGCGCGGCATCGCCTGCAGGTTTGACGCGATGATCGACAGCACCACCAACGGCCCCGCCAAGGCGGGCGGCAAAAACAGCAACCACACCCCCAGCGCCATAACCGCATAGCCAAAACCGCTAAGCCCGTTCACCAGCCCGCCCAATAGCGCCCCCAGAATCAGGAGCGCCATATCAGGCATGAATGGCGCCGTCTCCGCAGGCCAGCGCGGCTTCACGCATCGCTTCGCTAAAGGTCGGGTGGGCGTGGCAGGTGCGGGCGATATCCTCGGCTGAAGCGCCAAACTCCATCGCCACGCAAATTTCGTGAATAAGCTCGCCCGCCATTGGCCCCATCAGGTGGCAGCCCAAAATCCGGTCGGTTTCTTTGTCAGCCAGAATTTTCACAAAGCCTTCGGTGCCAAACACCGCCTTGGCGCGGCCGTTGCCCATAAAGCTGAATTTGCCAACCTTATAGGCGCGGCCCTCTTCCTTTAGCTCGGCCTCGGTTTTGCCAACGCTGGCGACCTCGGGCGTGGTGTAAATAACCCCCGGAATGACATCATAATTCACATGGCCCGCTTGGCCGGCAATGGTTTCGGCCACGGCAATGCCCTCTTCCTCGGCCTTGTGGGCCAGCATCGGGCCGACAATCACATCGCCAATGGCATAGATGCCCTCAACATTGGTGCGCCAATGGCCGTCGGTCTCCACCTGTCCGCGCTTGCTGGTGGCAATGCCCATGTCCTCAAGGCCAAGGCCCTCGGTAAACGGCTTGCGACCGGTGGCGAGCAGCACGATATCAGCCTCCAAGCTGGCATCTGAATCATCTTTACGCAGCTTGTAGTTCACCGTCGCCACGCCTTTTTTGCTCTCGACGCTCTGCACCGCGGCTTTCAGAATAAACTTGATCCCTTGTTTTTTAAGGCTGCGCAGCAGGGTTTTTTGCAGCTCGGCATCCATGCCGGGGGTGATGTGGTCAAGGAACTCCACCACCGTCACCTCGGCCCCGAGGCGCGCATAAACCGAGCCCATTTCAAGCCCGATCACCCCCGCGCCGATCACAACCAGCCGCTTGGGAACCTCGGTTAGCGCCAACGCACCGGTGGAGCTAACCACGATTTTCTCGTCAATTTCCACACCCTTGAGCGGCGCAACCTCGGAGCCGGTGGCAATCACGATGTTTTTGGCCTTATGCACTTCGCCATCCACAGAGACCTCACCCTTGGCCGTGATCTTACCCCAGCCGCGCAGGTAATCAACCTTGTTTTTCTTGAACAAAAACTCGATGCCCTTCACATTGGCATCCACAACCGATTGTTTATAGTCGATCATCTTGGGCATATCGACAGTGGGCGCGCCGCCCATCAGCCCCATTTTCTCGAAATTGGTATGGGCCTCGTGATAGCTGTGCGACGCATGCAGCAAGGCTTTTGACGGGATACAGCCAACATTCAGGCAGGTGCCGCCAAGCGCCCCGCGCCCCTCAACACAGGCGACCTTTAACCCGAGCTGCGCGCAACGAATGGCGCATACATAGCCCCCCGGGCCGCCACCGATGATAATTACGTCATAATTTGCCATTGGGATTTCCTTTCCCCACATTCCGGTTTGCGTAGGGTGCGTGCTTTGCACGCACCAATTAAAGGTCCATCAACAGCCGCCGTGGGTCTTCCAGCGCTTCTTTCACCCGCACCAAAAAGGTCACCGCCCCTTTGCCATCAACCACGCGGTGGTCATAGCTCAGCGCCAGATACATCATCGGGCGGATCACCACCTGACCATTGATCGCCATGGGCCGTTCCTGAATTTTGTGCATGCCTAAAATGCCCGATTGCGGCGGGTTCAAAATCGGCGAGGACATCAGCGAGCCATAAACCCCGCCATTGGAGATGGTAAAACTGCCACCCTGCATCTCGGCCATGCTCAGCTTGCCATCACGCGCCCGCCCGCCCAGCTCGGCGATTTTCTTTTCGATATCGGCAAACGACATCTGGTCGGCATCGCGGATCACCGGCACCACAAGCCCGCTAGGCGTGCCCGCCGCAACCCCCATATTGACGTAGTTTTTATAAACAATATCGGTGCCGTCAATCTCGGCATTGACCTCGGGCACCTCGTGTAGCGCATGCACGCAGGCCTTGGTGAAAAAGCTCATAAACCCAAGCTTCACCCCGTGTTTCTTCAAAAACAGGTCTTTGTATTCTGAACGCAAATCCATAATCGCGGTCATATCGACCTCGTTATAGGTGGTCAGCATCGCGGCGGTGTTTTGCGCCTCTTTCAAACGCCGTGCGATGGTCTGGCGCAAACGGGTCATCCGCACCCGCTCTTCGCGCACCGTATCACCGGCAGGGCGCGGGGCAGCCACCGGCGCAGGGGCGGGGGGGGCAGAAACATTCACCACGTCAACATTCACCACGTCTTCCTTCATGATCCGGCCATCGCGGCCGGAACCTTGCACGCTTAACGGGTCAATGCCTTTCTCTGCCATAATCTTTTTGGCCGAGGGTGCATCTTCCACATCTTTCGCTGCCGTCACCGCAGCGGCGGGGGTTGGCGTTGCGGCAGGCGCAACTGTGGGGGCCGCTGCCACCGCGCCTTTGCCCTCGGTCAGCGTGGCCAGCAGGGCGTCTACCCCTACGGTTTCGCCTTCAGCGGCTACAATTTCACCCAGCACACCGGCGGCGGGCGAGGGCACCTCAACCGTTACCTTGTCGGTTTCCAGCTCGCACAGCATTTCATCCACCGCCACCGCATCGCCGGGTTTTTTGAACCACGTTGCCACGGTTGCCTCGGTTACGGATTCGCCAAGGGTTGGCACTCTGATATCGGTCATTTGAAATTTCCTTCGATGCTCAGCGCATTGTTCACCAATGCCGCTTGCTGTTTTTTATGAGATTTCGCCAGCCCCGTCGCCGGTGAGGCCGCCGCCCTGCGGCCAACATAGTGCGCGCGGCTTGATCTGGTGTTAACATCGGCCAGAACCGCCTCGATATGGGGGTCGATAAAGGTCCAGTAACCCTGATTGCGCGGCTCTTCCTGACACCAGACAATATCGGCATTGGGAAACCGCGCCAGTTCTTCGCGCATAGAGCGCCCGGGAAACGGGAACAATTGCTCGACCCGCATCAGGTAAATGTCGTCAATCCCGCGGGCATCGCGCTCGGCCAGTAGGTCATAATAAACCTTGCCCGAGCAAAAAACCACACGCCAAATCTTGTCGTCCGCGACCAGTTTGGTGGCCGAGCGGCCGGTTTGGGCGTCATCCCATAGCAGCCGGTGAAAGCTCGAGCCTTCGCCAAACTCGGCCAGGGTCGAGGTTGCCAGCTTGTGCCGCAGCAGTGATTTTGGTGTAAACAGCACCAACGGACGCCGGAACGATCGCAGCATCTGCCGCCGCAAAATGTGGTAATAATTCGCCGGGGTGGTGCAATTGGCCACCGTCCAGTTATCTTCGGCGCACATCTGCAAAAAGCGCTCGGGGCGGGCCGAACTGTGCTCGGGGCCTTGGCCCTCATAGCCGTGGGGCAGCAGCATCACCAGCCCCGACATCCGCAGCCATTTGGCCTCGCCCGAGCTGATAAACTGGTCGATCATGATCTGGGCACCATTGGAAAAATCGCCAAACTGGGCTTCCCATAATGTCAGCGTATCGGGCTCGGCCAGCGAATAGCCATATTCAAACCCCAGCACCGCGTATTCCGACAGCATCGAATCGATGACCTCGTATTTCGCTTGCCCTGATTTGATATGGTTAAGCAGCAAATACCGTTCTTCGGTTTCTTGGTCGATTATGCCGGAATGGCGCTGGCTAAAGGTGCCGCGCGTGCAATCCTGCCCCGACAGCCGCACCGGAAAACCGTCTAGCAGCAGGGTGCCAAAGGCCAGCGCCTCGCCGGTGGCCCAATCAATGCCCTCGCCGGTTTCGATCATTTTTGCCTTGGCTTTCAGCAGCCGCAGCACGGTTTTATGGGCGTGGTAACCCTCGGGCAAACGTGTGAGCGCCGCGCCAACCTGTTTTACCCGCGCCAGATCAACGGCGGTTTCACCGCGTTGGTATTCTTCGGTGTTGCGGCGCATTTTTGACCAGCGACCATCCAGCCAGTCGGCGCGGTTGGGTTTATAGTTGGTGCCGATCTCGAACTCTTCGGCCAGAAAGGCCTGAAAGCGGGTTTTCATCTCCTCGATCTCGCCTTCGGGCATCAGCCCGTCTTTGATCAGGCGCTCGGTATAAAGCTGCAAGGTGGTTTTTTGCTTTTTGATCGCGGTATACATTTGCGGCTGGGTGAACATCGGCTCGTCACCCTCGTTATGGCCGAAACGGCGATAACAAAAGATATCCAGCACCACATCGCGGCCGAATTTTTGCCGGAACTCGGTGGCAACCTTGGCGGCATGCACCACCGCCTCGGGGTCGTCGCCGTTTACATGGAATATCGGCGCCTCAACCATCATCGCAATATCGGTCGGGTAAGGGCTGGAGCGCGAATTATGCGGCGAAGTGGTAAAACCGATCTGGTTGTTGACCACGATATGAATGGTGCCGCCGGTGCGGTGCCCGCTGAGCCCCGACAGGCCAAAACATTCGGCCACCACGCCCTGACCGGCAAAAGCGGCATCGCCGTGCAGCAAAACCGGCAGCACAGTGCTGCGTTCGGTATCGCCAACCTGTTCCTGCTTGGCGCGCACCTTGCCCAGCACCACGGGGTTTACGGCCTCCAGATGGCTGGGGTTGGCGGTAAGCGAAAGATGCACCTTATTGCCGTCAAATTCACGGTCGGAACTGGCGCCAAGATGGTATTTCACATCGCCCGAACCTTCAACCGAGTCAGGCTTGCTGGACCCGCCCTGAAATTCGTTGAAAATCGCGCGAAACGGTTTGCCCATTACGTTGGCCAGCACTGAAAGCCGCCCACGGTGCGGCATGCCGATCACGATCTGCTTAACCCCCAAAGCGCCACCGCGCTTGATGATTTGCTCCATTGCCGGAATCAGGCTTTCGCCGCCATCAAGGCCAAAACGCTTGGTGCCCATGTATTTGACATGCAGGTATTTCTCGAACCCTTCAGCCTCGACCAGCTTGTTGAGGATCGCTTTGCGCCCCTCTTTGGTAAAGCCGATCTCCTTGCCGTAGCCTTCGATGCGTTCTTTCAGCCAGCCCGCCTGCGCGGCGTTGGAAATATGCATGTATTGCAGCGCGAAAGTGCCGCAATAGGTGCGCCTTACAATCGCTACGATCTCACGCATGCTGGCGTGTTCCATGCCCAGCACGTTATCCAGAAAGATCGGGCGGTCCATGTCGGCCTCGGTAAAGCCATACATTGCCGGGTCAAGCTCGGGGTGCGGGGTTGGGGGTTCCAGCCGCAGGGGGTCAAGATTGGCCGAAAGATGGCCACGAATACGGTACGCGCGAATCAGCATCAGCGCGCGCAGGCTATCGAGCACCGCTTGCTCGACCTCGGCCTCGGAAATGCCGGCACCCTTTTCAGCCGCCTTGGCACGAATTTTATCGGCAGCCTTTTCGGGCTCGGCGGGCCACTGGCCGTCGAGCGCGGCGGTTAGGTCGTCATGGGGCACAGGGGGCCAGTCGGGGCGGGCCCAGCTGGGGCCGTTGGCCTCGGCTTTGGCGTCGGCGGCCACAACCCCGAGGGCGGCAAAATAAACACGCCAGCCTTCCTCGACCAAGGCGGGGTCGGTGGCATAGCGGGCCTGAAGCTGCTCTATATATTCAAGGTTGTGGCCTTGCAAAAAGCTTTCGGCATGGAACTGCGCGTTGTTGGACTGGTCGTTCATGAGGATACCTCAACAGGGTTTGAACCATATTTATTTGTGTCGGGCTGCGAGGGCCGCGCCATTAAAAACGCAAAGCCGACAACGAAAACCAAAAGCGCCATCGCCGGCGAAAACCCGTAGCCCCAGCCGAGCTCGGCGATACATTTTTTGCCGCCCTCATCAAGGCAAAGCGAAATGTCGCCCGCGACGATGGCAATAATACGGCTGAAAAACAGCACAATGGCGCCCCAGATCAGCACCCACCAGCCCGCCCAGCCAAAGTCATGCAACCGCCGCCACGATACCGACAAAAGCGGCACAGCAAGGGCAAGGCAGGTAGCGGCGAACAGCAGCGAGACATCAAAGCCCGCGATGTTAACCACCCCTATATTAAACAGCCCGCTGCGCTCAAAAACGGTAACAATACCCACCTCGACCAGCGCCAGCGCGATCACCAGCCACCAAAACTCGGGCGCTGTGGCCCGCCCCGTAAAGCGGGCGTAGTTGCGCAGACCGGCGGCTATGGCTTGCCCCGGACCCATCTAACCGATCGCCTTTAGCACGGCCTCGCCCAGCCCGGCCGGGCTTTCGGCGACCACAATGCCCGCGCGCTTCATCGCTTCGATCTTGTCTTCGGCGCCGCCTTTGCCACCGGCAACAATCGCCCCCGCATGGCCCATGCGCCGGCCCGGAGGCGCGGTGCGACCGGCAATAAAACCGGCAATCGGCTTTTTAATGCCCTTTTTGGCCATGTCGATGATGAACTGCGCCGCGTCTTCCTCGGCCGAACCGCCGATTTCACCGATCATGATAACGCTTTGGGTTTCGTCATCATGCAGCAGCAATTCGAGCGCGTCGATATGCTCAAACCCTTTAATCGGGTCGCCGCCGATGCCGATACAGGTGCTTTGCCCAAGCCCGATATCGGTGGTTTGCTTGACCGCTTCATAGGTCAGCGTGCCCGAGCGCGAAATAACCCCGACGCTGCCGCGCTTGTGGATATGCCCCGGCATAATGCCGATTTTGCAGGCGTCAGGCGTAATAACCCCCGGGCAATTCGGCCCGATCAGGATGGATTTAGAACCCTGCAACGCGCGCTTTACCTTCATCATATCCAACACCGGAATGCCCTCGGTGATGCAGATAATCAGCTCCATATCGGCGTCGATGGCCTCCAAAATGGCGTCGGCGGCGAACGGCGGTGGCACATAAATCGCGGTGGCGTTGGCCTCGGTGGCGTGGCGGGCCTCGGCAACGGTGTTGAAGATCGGCAGCCCAATGTGGCTGCGCCCGCCTTTGCCCGGCGTCACCCCGCCCACCATTTTGGTGCCATAGGCGATCGCCTGCTCAGAGTGGAAGGTGCCCTGCGAGCCGGTGAGCCCCTGGCAAATTACCTTGGTATTTTCATTTACAAGAACGGCCATTTTTTGGTCCTTTTAACTTAGTTTACCGGCGCGACCGGCGGAAATTCAGCGGGCGGTGCCGCTTGCACCGTGATCGAATAGATGTTCAGGTTGCGGCGGCGCGGCGGCGGTGTGAAGTTCGAGATGATCCCCTCGATGTTCATCACCTCGTTCAGCTCGGCCTCGACCAACGCCGGGTCGTCGTCTGAGTTGAAGATCATGGTGCAGCGCTTGTCGCCTTCACCGCCCTGAAGCGAAAAACTGAGATCGAGGTTAATGTGCTGATACCCCGATTCGGCGTTGATCGCTATTTCGGGCATCTGGTTCAGCACCTGCGAAGACAGCTCGAAACTGGGCGCCTGATCAATGCACACGGCCTTGAACAAAACCGCCGCCTCGGCCGCAGTGGCCGGGGTGCGGGCCAGTATTTGCTCGTATTGCACCGGTTTGGTAATCGCCAGGCTCGGCTCGGGCGCGGCAGGCGGCGGTATAAGCGCGGCGCAGGCCGACAAAAACAACGTGCCGCCGCCGATAAAGCTTAAGCCTTTATAGGGTATCTTGCTCATCCTTTAACTGCCTTTACAATTTTCTCGGCCGCATCTCCCAAGTCATCGGCCGCAATCACATCAACGTCTGAATTGTTGATGATCTCTTTGCCCTTTTCAACATTGGTGCCCTCTAGCCGCACCACCAGCGGCACTTTAAGGCCGACCTCTTTTACCGCGGCAATCACCCCTTCGGCGATCACGTCACAGCGCATGATGCCACCAAAGATGTTCACCAAAATCCCCTTAACATTGGGGTCAGAGGTGATGATTTTAAAGGCCTCGGTCACCTTTTCGGTGGTGGCGCCGCCGCCGACATCCAGAAAGTTGGCGGGGGAAGATCCGTAAAGCTTGATGATATCCATCGTTGCCATCGCCAGCCCGGCACCGTTGACCATGCAGCCGATCTCGCCGTCGAGCGATATATAATTAAGGTCGAACTTCGAGGCCGCCAGCTCTTTCGGGTCTTCCTCGGTTTCGTCGCGCAGCGCCAGAATTTCGGCTTGGCGATACATGGCGTTGTCATCAAAGCCCATTTTGGCATCAAGGCACACCAGATCACCGGCAGTGGTGACGATCAGGGGGTTGATTTCGAGCATCTCGCAATCGCGCTCGATAAACAGCTTATAAAGCGTGTTGATCAGCTGCACGCATTGCTTGACCTGCTTGCCCTCCAACCCCAGCGCAAAAGCGACGCGGCGGCCATGAAAGCCCGAAATGCCCGAGGCCGGATCAACGCTGAAGCTGAGGATCTTTTCAGGGGTTTTCGCGGCGACGGTTTCAATATCCATCCCGCCTTCGGTCGAGCAAACAAACGACACCCGCGACGACACGCGGTCAACCAACAGCGCCAGATAAAGCTCGGTGGCGATGCTGGCCCCGTCTTCAATATAAACCCGGTTTACCACCTTGCCCGCCGGGCCGGACTGGTGGGTGACCAGCGTGCGGCCCAGCATTTTTTGCGCCTCGTCAGCGGCCTCGGATACCGATTTGGTAATACGCACCCCACCGGCCGCGCCTGCCTCTGGCTCAATAAAGTGGCCCTTGCCGCGGCCACCGGCGTGAATTTGCGCCTTTACAACCCAGACCGGGCCGTCAAGCTCACCGGCAGCGGTTTTGGCGTCTTCGGCTTTTAGAACCGCGCGACCATCGGAAACCGGCGCGCCATATTCGCCCAAAAGCTTCTTGGCTTGATACTCATGGATATTCATCGGCGTTTCCTTTTTTGCAGCAATTCCGGTTTGTGCACCTGATTTGGTAAACAATTTGTATGGTTAACGCGCATTAGACACGAAAACCCGCCGCTGAAAAGCTATATTGTCACCGCTCTGGTAAATTTGAAGTTATTAGCGCGGGTTGTGATCACACTAAAAAATATTGTGATCACAAAACCAGGCAGCAATCCCCGAGGGCGCAACAGGGGGCGCATTATTGCCGGTTCAGGCCTGTTTAATTGGGGCTTGGCGCTATATCAACCCAAGGCGGCCAAGGGTATCCAGATAGCGTTGGCGCAGGGCGGCGCTGGAATAATCGCGCGCCATCAGCGCTTGCCCGGCGCGGCTGCGGGCCTTGGCGGCCTCGGGGTTGGCCAGCACATCGCGCATGGCCCCGGCCAGCGCGTTATGGTCGATCTCGGCCCATATCGCGCCCTCTAGCGGAAAGATCGGTTCGCCCGGGCGCACATTGCGGGCGCGCCACGGCACGGTCAGCGCGGTTTTTGGCGTGCAAAAATCTTGCGTGCCGGAATAGTCGGTCACAATCACCGGCGTGCCGAGCTTCATCGCATAGGCCGGCACATAGCCAAACCCCTCGGCCCGATGCGATGAAACCAGCGCGGTGGCGGCCTTGATCAGCCCCAGATAGCGGGCAAAGGGCAGATGTTGTTGCAGCAAAACAATGCGCCGGTCTTTGGCGATGATCTTGGCAATAATAGACATTTGCCGCTCGGGGTCGCCCCAGTGGTCTTTGGGCGGCACCGAGGTTTTAATGATCAAGCGCACCTCGGGGCGGCCCGCAAACGCGATCTGAAACGCCAGCACCGCCGCCAGCGGGTTTTTGCGCGCCACCGAGGAGTGCAGATCAAAACTAAGCAAAAACACCGGCTGGTTCGGGGCAATACCCAGCGTGCCGAGGTCGAATTTTTCGGGCGCGGGCAAATCAAACCCCTTGCCGATCCGCGTTACCGGCCGGTCATAGGCGCGGGTATATATGCGCTCTAAATAGCGGGTCGGCACCCATATTTCGTCCAGCACCTCACCTGCCAGATGATGGGCCGCCGGCAGTTGCTCGATCTCCCATAACAGATAACCGATATGGAACGCACCGGGCCGGTGGTGCCGGAACATCTGGGCCGGAATCGCGTCGGCATTGACGTGGTGCAAAAAGAAATCACGCTTGGGGGTGATGCCGCGCAACGCCCGCACCGACATTGCGCGGTTTTGCCCTAGCCCGGTATCACTGCCCGGGCTGCCGGTAACCCGATATGCAGCCGCACCAACCGGTGCGGACACCCCCGCGATGGCCGCCAGCAGCGGGTAACCGCGCCGGGCAAGATCGGCAAACCAGCGTTTAAGCGCCGGGCTTTGCCACGGTTTTTGCAGATCTTTGGCATCGCTAACCGGCGCGTGCGCCAAAACCGCAACCAGCAGCTCAAGCCGGGTCAGCGCGTCGGGGTGGGGGGTCAGCGGCTGGTTCAGCCATGCGTGCAACCCCGGGCCAATACCGCTTTCAGCCCCGAAATATCTGGCGCGGGCCACAAGCCGGTGCAGGGCGGCGGCCAGCGGCTTTGCGGCGATTTCAGGGTCTTTCAAGGGCAGTTTTTCGGCCAATGGCAGGGCGTGGCCGACAATATCGGCGGCTTCATCAAGATACCACCGGCGATAGGCGGCGGCGCTTTCGGGGCTATCGAGCGCAAAACGCTCCTGCAGGCGGCGGGCGTGGTGAAAGTGCAGCATGAAGCGTGACAGCGCCGCGCCATGGGTTTTTTCAGTGATGCTATCGGCAAATGGTGGCACGGATATCTGTTCGTCCGGGGCCTGAAACAGCGGCAGCGCCTCTTCGCCAAAGGCCGATATAACCGCCTCGATCAGCGCGATTTCCACCGCGATTTTGCTGTGCAACGGGTCGGCGCGCCTCAGCCCTGCCAGGGCGGCGCGCAGCCAGACCGGCGTCAGCAGGGTGTCGCCCTTGCCGCCGTGGCGCATTGCCAGTTGCAAACTGGCCAGATCTGCCTGATCGGGGGGGCAGGGGCCAGCGCGTTGCCCCGAGATAATCTCGGCCAGCTTTGCCGCGCCGCGCGATTGCCGGATCAGGGTGATCCGGCGCGGAAATACCGGCTTAAGCGCTGCGGCCATCGCCACCATGATCAGGTGGTCGGGGCGTTTCAGCTGCTTGGGGCGCCACACCACAACGCTACGCTTTGAACGGCGCAAAAGCTGCCATACCAGCACGATGCGCCGCCATTCCTCTAGCCGCCGGTGCCGCCAGCGTGCCTGCGAAATCACCCTGAAATCAAGCCCTTCGGGGTAAAGCAGCAGGGTATCGGCGGCCTCGGCCAGCAGGCGCGCCTTTGTCGGGGCGTAGGCGCGCTTGGGGGCAAAGGGCAGGGTTTCGGGGCTATAGGCGGGGCCAACGGTGGTGGCGGGGCGCAGATCATGACCCGCCTTCAGCAAATGAAAGATCACCGCGCCGGCGTGCTGTGCGGCCACGCTGCCCTTGGGCGGCAGTTGCGCAATTACACGAATGATCTTTGGCTGCATATGGCATGGCCCCGGCTGGTAACAGCCGCCTAACGACGGATTGATAAATCTTTATGCGAAGGGCCCTTCAAAAACCAGCCCAAAGGCGCTATATCAAGGGCGGCGGGTGCTGGTCGTTGCGTGCAAAGGACCCATCCTAGTGGCCTTAATTTTATGAAAGGGAGCTGGCTCTGTGACTGGCCGTGGCCTATCTCACCTCGCACCCACCTGGTTACCCAGGCTCATAAGGATCAGACCCCTTCACGGATGCTCCGGGCCCGCCACCAAATTTCAAGGCAGTTTTTAATGGCAGATATCGCGGCGCAAAAACAGGCGATGCGGCAGGCGGCGATGGTCACGCGCAAGGGTGCCCATGCGGCGGCCGACGGGGCGGGTGCGGCGGCGGCGGTGCATGTGCTGGACTGGCTGAAGACCGTGGCGGATGTGCGCTATATTTCCGGCTATATGCCGATCTATTCAGAAATCGATGTGCTGCCGGCAATGCAGGCGCTTTTTGCGCAGGGCTACAAGATCAGCGTGCCGGTGATTGTCGCCAAAGCCACCCCGCTAAAGTTTCGCACATGGACACCGGACGCGAAAATGGTTGCTGGCCCCTTTGGGGCGCGGGTGCCCGAAAGCGGCGATTGGCACCGGCCCGACATGCTGCTGTGCCCGATGCTGGCCTTTGACGCTGCGGGCCAGCGCATGGGCTATGGCGGCGGGTTTTATGACCGCTCAATCGCTGAACTGCGGGCCGAAAAGCCGGTGCGGGCGCTGGGCTTTGCCTATGCGGCACAGCAGGTCGGCCGGGTGCCGTGCGCGGCCACCGACCAAGCGCTGGACGGCGTGGTCACCGAGCGCGGCATTAAGTGGTCGGGGCAATAAAATCGGGTGAAATGCCCGACTGCACGATATATGGCGCGGTATCGCGGCCCCGAAACAGCCCGTGATCCTCGATCAATACGGTTTTGAACCCTGCCGCCGCGCCGCCCAGAATATCGGTGTGCAGGGTGTCGCCAACCATCGCCACACGGTCGGCGGGTATATGGCCCAAGCGGCGCGCGGCCTCGGCAAATATGCCGCCAAAGGGTTTGCCGAAAAACTGCACGTCAATGCCGGTTTCGCGGGCAATTTCATGGCCATACCAGCCCGGCTCACGGGTTAGGCTGTTTTCGCGGGGGGCCACAAGGTCGGGGTTGCCAACCAGCACCGGGCGCGGGTTTTGCCTGAGCGATTGCACCAGCATCGCTTGGCGGCTGGCGCTCCATTCACCAGAGCCAACCAGCAAGAACCCTTCGGCGCGGGCATAAACACCGGCGTCATCGCCCAGCAGGTCGGCCGTAACCCCCAGTGTTTCAAGCTGCGCGCCTGTCGGGGCCATCGCTGCCCATTTGCGCGCGGGCTGAAGCGTTAGCGCTGCGGCCAGTATATCGCGGCTCGAGATCACATCATCCGCCGCAAAATCAAACCCGAAGCGGCGGTATTTGGCCAGTGACACCGAGGCCGGAAAGCTGGCGCCGTTGGTCAGCACCATCACCCGTTTGCCCGCCGCCTGCAATGCGGCCACCTGTTCGGGCGCGCCTTTTATCGGGGTTTCGCCGACATTCAGCACGCCAAAAGCGTCGAGCAAAAACACATCGAACCGCTCGGCCAGGTCGCCAAGATTGCTTATGCGCGCGCCCGCGCCGTTGGCCCGTGCCTGTGGCAGGCGTTTGCACACGCGCTGGTATTGCGCGAACGCCCAGTCTGTATCGGCCATCAAAACCCCTTAGATAATCGCGCCGCGCACTTTCGCGGAAACCCACTCGCCTATAACAACAGCGAACAAAATAACCAAGAGAATTAGGCTAACCTGCGGCCATGCCAGCACATTGAGCGATGATTGCAACTGCAAACCGATGCCGCCCGCGCCCACCAGCCCCAAAACCGTGCTTTCACGGATGTTGATATCCCAGCGGAACACCGAAATTCCGGCAAAGGCGGGCATGATTTGCGGCACGATACCATAAACCATCACCTGCCAGCGGCTGGCACCGGTGGCGGTTATGGCCTCGACCTGCACGTCGCTTATTTCCTCGATCGCCTCATAAAGCAGCTTGGCGCAAAAACCGATCGAGCGGATGGAAATGGCGATAAGCCCGGCAAAAACCCCGGGGCCAACAATGGATACCAGCAGCAACGCCCAGATTAGCGAATTGACCGAGCGGGTCGAAACAATGACCAAAAGCGCAATTGGCCGCACCAAAAGCCTGCTTGGCGTGGTGTTGCGCGCCGCCATAAACGCCACCGGCACCGCCATGAAAAGCGCAAATATGGTGCCCAGTGTGGCAATGGCCAAAGTATCCCAGATTGGCAACCAGAGCTTGTCAATATAAGACCAGCGCGGCGGGGTGGCGCGGGTGGCGATATCGACCACCACTTCGCCGACATTGTCCATCATGAACCAGAGCGTGTTATCCGAGATTTGCTGCCACGAATAAGTAAACACCGCCAGCCCGATCAGCCACATGCCCCAGCGAATATACTGTGCCTTTGTGGTGCGCAGCTGCCAGATTTTTTGGCCGTTTTTTTGAACCGTCGGCATTACTGGATCCTCGCGCGGATAATACCGGAAAGGTATTCTAGCACCATTACGGTGGCGATGATGATCAGCAAAATAGCCGCCACGGTATCAAACTCGTAGCGGCTAAACGCGGTGTTGAGCGTGCCGCCAATGCCGCCCGCCCCCACCAGCCCCAGCACGGCGGACTCGCGAAAGTTGATATCAAGCCGATACATCGACAGCCCGATCAGGCGCGGCATAACCTGCGGCTGCACCCCGTAATTGACCCATTGCGCCCAGCTGGCACCGGTAGATTTTATCGCCTCGGCCTGCACTTTGTTCATGTTTTCTATGTCTTCCGCCAGCAGTTTGGCCAAAAACCCGATGGTGGCAAAGCTAAGGGTAATAAACCCCGCCAAGGGGCCAAAACCAAGGATCGCCACCAATATGATGGCCACGATGATCTCGTTTAACGCGCGCGAAATTGCCACAATCGACCGGCATGCCAGATAAACCGGCAAGGGCGCCATGTTGCGCGCCGCCCCCAGCGCGATCGGAATGGACAGGGCGATGCCGACCACGGTCGAGGCCACCGTCATCACGATGCTTTCATAGATACCTTTCGAAATATCCTTCCAGCGCGAGGTGAAATCGGGGTCACCAAAGGCTTTAATAAACTCCCAGCCCCGCGCCCAGCCGCGTGCGATGCGGTCAAGGTTGATATCAATACCCGAAAACGCCGCGATAATATAAACGAGCGCGCCGATGATCAGCGCCCAGCGCCAAACCGGATTGCTGATAAAATGCGGTTTTTTCCACGCTTGCCCGAGCTTGGCGTCCAGCGCCGCGCTCATATCACTTCATCCTCGTCATCGACCTTTTCTATCGTGGCTTCCCAGTCTTCTTCGCCGTAAATGTCGGTCAGCACTTCAGGGGTTAGCGCATTTGGCGCGCCGTCAAACACCACCACGCCCAGCTTTAGCCCGATCACCCGCTGCACAAACATCTGCGCCAGCGCCACATCGTGGATGTTGATAATTGCCGACAGCCCGCGCTCTTCGCACAGCTCGACGATCAGCCGCATGATCTGGCGCGAGGTTTTGGGGTCGAGGCTCGCGGTGGGTTCATCGACCAGCAAAAGCGAGGGGTTTTGAATAAGCGCGCGGGCAATGCCAACCCGTTGCCGCTGTCCGCCCGATAGCTCGTCGGCCCGTTTATCGGCCATTTCCAGCAGGCCGACGCGGTCGAGCAACCGGTATGCCTCATCAACGTCCTTTTGCGGGAACTTGCGAAACAGGCTGCGCCAGAAACCGACATAGCCCAAGCGGCCCGACAGCACGTTTTCCATCACGGTCAGGCGCTCGACCAGCGCGTATTCCTGAAAGATCATCCCCATTTGGCGGCGCGCTTTACGCAAACCGCCAGAGCCAAGGGTGGTAATGTTGGTGGTGTCCAGTATCGCCGCGCCGGCGGTGGGCTCAACCAACCGGTTCACGCAGCGGATCAGGGTGGATTTGCCCGCCCCTGACGGCCCGATCAGCGCCACGACCTGCCCGTCGGGGATGGTCAGGTTAACATCGCTTAACGCTTTGTCACCGGTATTATACGTTTTGCCAAGGTCTTGAAGTTTTAGCATTGTCCACCCTCGAAATACAAAAATGGCGCCCGAAATCCCGCGGGCGCCACGATTTTTTAGCGCTTATTCACACGCGTAAGACACACCGTTCGCCGCGTCTATTTTGCGGATAACATCCCAGAAAACCTTATAGGTCATCGGCAAAAACTGGCCTTCGTTTGATTTCTCGAACTCGCGTTGCAGCGACGAGCCTTCCCAGTTAAAGCTAAAGAACGCATCCTGAATTTGCGCTTTCAATTCGGGGTCAAGGTTATAGGCAACGCCAAAACCGGTGGTCGGGAAGGTTTGCGATTTGTAGATCGAGATCACCTGATCGGCGGTAATCACGTCGCGCGAGATCATCCGCGCCATCACCGAGTTGGCAATCGCGGCTGCCGGATAATCCTGATTGGCAACCCCGAGGATCGAGTTATCGTGCTTGCCGGAAAACACCGGCTCGAAATCACGGTCGGCGATCATGCCAAAATCGGCGGCCAAAATCGCCGATGGTGCCTTGAAGCCCGAGTTCGAGGTCGGCGAGGTAAAGGCAAGCTGTTTGCCGCGAATGTCCTCGACGGTATTGATGCCCGACCCGGGATAGGTGATGATCTCCATTTCATAGCCGAAATTGCCGTCAAGCGAGGCCATGATGGTGAAGGGGTTGAAGCCCGCGCAATTTACCGCCAGCGGGTTGGAGCCGGTGTTGAAACCGGCAATATGCAAACGGCCCGAGCGCATGGCCTCAATCTGGGCGGCGTTGGACTGCACCGGGAAGAACACAACGTTTTTGCCGGTTTTTTCCTCCAGATAGGTCAGGAAATCTGACCATGCTTCCTCATAAACCGCGGGGTCTTCGACCGGGGTATAGGCAAAGATCAGAGTGTCGGGGTTAACCCAGTCGGCGGGGTCGGTCGGGGCGTCGGCCAGCAAATCGCCGTTGCGGTCGCAGTATTTGACATCAAGGTCGCCGCGCGGGCAGTCTTCTTGTGCAAATGCCGCGCCACCCATGGCCAGCAATAGCGCAACGGTGGCTGCGCCCAAAAGATTGGTTTTCATAATTATTCCTCCACTGTTTT